>NZ_JANSHP010000104.1:0-39425 GCF_047502605.1 Synechococcus sp. RC10A2 | reverse complement strand
CTGGCGCTTTACTACCTTACCCCCACCTCAACCCATATGTCAATACCACCCACCATAACCCCTCCAGACGCAGCAAGGGATCCGGATTCGCCGTTAGACTGGTGAGGGGATCTTAAGGTTTCGGACGGCTTTATGGGGATTGTGATTGGGACTGCAGCTCCTGACTTCAACCTGCCTGCAGTGGGGAAAGGGATCCCGAAGGGGGCGACGATTTCGCTGGGGGCCTACCGAGGCAAGAGCAAGGTGTTGCTGGCTTTTTACCCGGCGGACTTCTCGCCGGTGTGCACAAGCGAGATGCGCTGCTTTCGGGAGGATTGGGGAGCTTTTCGGGCGGCAGGGTGTGAGATCCTGGGCATCAGTAGCGATCCCCTCTCTCGACACGAAGCTTTTGCCGAGCAGCTTAAGCTGGAGTTTCCCCTCCTAAGCGATGTGGATAGGAAGGTGAGCCAGCTCTATGGGGTAGACAGTTTTTTGGGGACGCGGCGGGCCTATTTTGTGGTGGACAGCCAAGGGATCCTGCGCTATCAGCATGTGGAGTGGCTGCCCATCTTCAAGCGGGACAACCGCGAACTGCTGGAGGCGGTGAGGGCAGTGGGCTAGGGGCGGGATCCTTCTGGAGTGGGCAGGCGAATCTGCTGGGCTTGTCCGCTGTCTGCCAAAATAAGCGGGCTCTGGCCGAGGGGCTCGAGGATCCAGTTGCGTTGGGGCGGGATCCAACTGCCCTGGCGCGGCTGGATCTCCAGGATGAGCTGGTGGGCTTCTTGGCGCAGGCAGAAAGTGGTGGTGGCCCAATGGCCGCTTTGGTAGGCGAGGGTTTGGCCGTCGTCTTCGTAGAGGGTGAAACTGCCGTCGCCGGGATAGAGGCGGAGGTGGAGCTGGTCGCGGCGCAGGTGGGCGGTGGATTGGCAGGGAGGAGCCAGGGGAAGGATGGAGCCGCCGCGCACAAACAGGGGAAGCTGCTCCAGAGAGGCGGGGACGAGGATGGAGCCGGGGCCGCGCTGGGCTTGGCCTGTCCACCAGTCAAACCAAGTGCCTGCGGGGAGATAGACGGCGCGGCAGCGGACGCCGGGGCGGACGACGGGGGCAGCCAGAAGAGCGGATCCCAGCAGGGCTTGATCCGAGATCTCGTAGGTCTGGGGATCGTCGGGAAATTCGTAGAACAGGGGGCGCAGGATGGGGGAGCCGGTTTGGCTGGACTCCCAGAAGAGGCTGTAGAGGTAGGGCAGAAGCCGGTAGCGAAGCTGGATGGCCTGCCGAGCAATGGCTTCCACCTCAGGGCCAAAGCTCCAGGGCTCGTGGGGACGGGTGCCCAGGGCGCTGTGGCCGCGCATGAGGGGGTAGAGGATCCCCATTTGCATCCAGCGGGCAAACAGTTCAGGAGTGGCATTGCCCCCGAAGCCGCCGATGTCGGCCCCGACAAAGCTAACTCCCGACAGGCCCAGGTTGAGGAGCATGGGCAGGGACATCTCCAGGTGTTCCCAGGAGGATTGGTTGTCGCCTGTCCAGACGGCAGCCCAGCGCTGGATCCCGGCAAAGCCGGAGCGGGTGAGGACAAAGGGGCGCCGGGCGGGGTTGAGCTGTTCTAGACCCTCGCGGGAGGCGCGGGCCATGAGCAGGCCGTAGAGGTTGTGTACCTCGGCGTGGGTGGTGCGCTCCTCAGGAGGGCCTTGGGGGGCGTCGGGGGGGATATCCACGATCTGGCCGCCGTCGCCGAAGGGGCGGTCGTTGAGGGCCGGCTCGTTCATGTCGTTCCAGATGCCATCCACACCGGCTTGGGTGAGAACCCGTTGCCAGGATCCCCACCACCGCCGCACTTCGGGGCACGAGAAGTCGGGAAAGAGGACTTTGCCCGGCCAAACATAGCCGTGGAAGAGGTGGCCATCGGCGCGGCGAATGAAGAAGTCCTGGGCCAGGCCCTCGTCAAAGACGGCGTAGTCAGCTTCGGGATCGAACTTGACGCCGGGATCGACAATGGCTACCCCTCGGAAGCCGGCTTCGTGAAGCTGGGCCATGAGCTGGGCTGGTTCAGGGAAACGGCGGGGATCCCAGGTAAAGACCCGGTAGCCGCGCATGTAGTCAATATCCAGGTAGATGGCGTCGCAGGGGATCTGGCGCTGGCGAAATTGCTTGGCGACAGCCAGAACCTGGGCGGCGCTGGCGTAGCTCCAGCGACACTGCTGGTAGCCGAGGGCCCAGAGAGGAGGCAGGGGGGTTCGCCCGGTGAGCTGGGTGTAGGTCTGGAGCACCAGGGCGGGGGTGGGGCCGTAGATGAGGTAGTAGTCCAGCTCGGGGGCGCGCACTTCGATGGCCCACTGTTTAGGATCCGCCTGGCCCAGGTCGAACTGGCTCCAGTGGGTGCAGTGCAGAAAAAGGCCGTAGGAGAGGCCAGGACGTAGAACCAGGGCGAAGGGAATGGCCAGATAGAGGTTGTCGCTCTGGGCGTCGTAGCCCCAGCAGTCGCGGGTCCAGTGGCTGTAGCGCCGGCCCCGCTTGTTGAGCAGGCCAGCCCGTTCTCCCAGGCCGTAGATGCGCTCGGCGGGGTGGAGGGATTTGACCAGGCGGATGTCATCGGATCCCCAACTGAGGCCGGCGGGGAGATCGGCACAAAAGACCTGGCCTTGGGGATCGCGAAAGCTAAAGCGGAGGGGATCCCGGTCGATCTGCAGTTGCACCTGAGAGGTGGCTAGGTGAACTTGGGTGGGGCTTTCCTGCAGCTCAAAAAAAGCCGGCGGCCACTCTTCATCCGCCAGAGCCACATCCCAAGAGCGGCGGGGCAAGAACTCGCCGCTGGGGCTAAAGCGCAGCCGCAGCAGACGAGGGGTGAGCACCTGCACAGACCAGCAGCCCTGCCTGCAGAGCAATTGGATCCCTCTGGGATGGATCTGGAGTTCCTGCAGGGATCCGCAGGTTTGCCGCTGGGGTGGGCGGGCGGGGAATTGGCCGAAGATCTCGCCGGGTTCCAGCATGGGTTGGGGACAGATCGCCGCCCTCAAGGCTAACCCAAGGCCGCAAGGGAACAGGGAGCTCCCCACTCTTGTGCGCAGCCAACTTTGCGCCCATCGGTACATCTTTTTGTGAAGAGCAGCAGCAATGATCGGCTAGCTCAGACCTCAAAATCCATCGCGAAAACGAGGCGGCAATGGCCATGCGGATCCCGGCGATACCACTCCTCTCCTTGTTGCTTTTGGGAGGGGTATTTGTCCCTGCTGCCGTGGGGGCCTACCCGGTTAGCCCGGAAACGGTCATGTCCCTGCAACAGGGGGATCACGCCCAAGCTCTGCCCAGAGCCAAAAGCCAGCAGCGCTTTCGGGTGGTGACGTTGGCAAGCGGGCTGGAGCATCCCTGGGGAATGGCCTTTCTGCCGGATGGCACCATCCTGGTTACCGAACGTCCGGGCCGGCTGCGCCGAGTTACCGAGCAGGGGTTGGATCCCCAGCCCATTGCCGGGGTGCCGGAGGTGTTTGCCCGCGGCCAGGGAGGGCTGCTGGATATCGCCTTGCACCCCAACTACGCGGAGAACGGCTGGATTTACCTGTCCTATGCGGCTCCTGGGCCGGGCGGCGGGGGGACGCGGGTGGCGCGGGCCCGCCTGGGGGAGAAGGGACTCCAGGATCTGGAAGTGATCTTTGACATGGAGCGCAAGACGCCTGCCCAACAGCACTTCGGCTCCCGCCTGGCCTTTGACGAAGAAGGGTTTCTCTACATCAGCACCGGCGACCGCGGCGAGCGGGATCGGGCTCAGGATCTGGGGGATGCTGCTGGCAAGGTGTTGCGCGTTACGGATACAGGCGGGATCCCGGCGGACAATCCTTTCGTGAATCAAGCGGGGGCTTTGCCGCAAATTTTTACCTACGGCCACCGCAACATTCAGGGAATGGCCCGCCACCCCGATACAGGAGCCATTTGGACGCACGAACATGGGCCGCAAGGTGGGGACGAGATCAACATCTTGGCCCCCGGCATCAACTACGGCTGGCCCCTGATTACCCATGGTCGGGAGTACAGCGGCGAACCGGTTGGTCAAGGACTGGCGGCAGCTCCTGGATTGGCTTCGCCGCTGCTGCACTGGACCCCCTCCATTGCCCCTTCTGGCATGACTTTCTACACAGGAGAGGCTTTCCCCGAATGGCGAGGCAACCTATTCGTGGGAGCGCTGGCCGGGCAACACCTGGCGCGCTTGGTGCTGGATGGGGATCGCGTTGTGGCAGAAGAGCGCCTTCTGGAAGGGGCGGTTGGCCGTATCCGGGATGTGCGCCAGGGGCCGGATGGCTTGCTTTACCTGCTGACGGATGCCCCCAACGGATCCCTGTTGCGCTTGCAGCCAAGCTCTTGATTGGGGTTAAGCTACATGGCCCCAGCCCCGGCAGAGTTTCTAACTCCCACTGCCGCCACTACAAGAACTTGACATCTTGCTCAAGGGGGAGTGGCTCTCCTGTTTGGGAGTCCGTATGGTGACAGGCAAAGCATTCCTCTGGAGTTAGCTTAATAACCTGACCTGGAGCGGGAAGAAAGAACATCCTTAGCTCTTTGGTCGGGATCAAGACGGTTTTGCCATTTGGGGCCTTGCGCTTGTGTTTTTCGTCAGTGAAGGTCCTGACAACGCAAGATATTGGATAGTATTCGCTGGTTTGGAGCTTGGCTTCCAGAAGCGCTCTCCAGTAGGGGCTGTACCCGAAAACCCACTGACCCTTGGAAAACTTGAGATCGAATGCTTGGCTCCAAATTCTGCTGTAAAAGGTGATAATAGACGTCTTGACTTTGTAGGCTCCTGTTATCTCCTCTAAGTGAGATAAAAACTCGCCGGCAGTCAATGATTGAGGAGGGTTGGTGAAGGGACTCATGCAGCATCTCCTGGCTTTTGGTTATAGTCAGGGGAGCCCTGCATCTTCCCAGCCTACCCCGATTGAAGCACCTGCCTAAGGGCAGGGAGGAAGCTGTCTGTCCTCGTTGCCGATAAGCGGTGGCTCCCCAGCAAAGGCGGGGGAGCCTGTAGACAGAAGCAGCACCCAGCAGGAGAAGGGGGAGCTCTGTCTGCTAAAGGTCAAAACCTATGGGCGGTACAAGATTCGAACTTGTGACCCCTTCCGTGTGAAGGAAGTGCGCTACCACTGTGCTAACCGCCCTTACTCTCACTCTAGCAACTGCTAGAGCTGGACTACTATCTTACACGATTCTTACACGATCGCGCCGCCTCTGCACAGCCGGTTGGCTTGAGAAGTTGAGCTGGAGGTTTGAATCCGGCTGGAGATGGCCGGGATCCCGCTTGGGGGCTACAGTGAGGGACAGAGGCTAGGGGCACTATGGCCTACTCACCGACTGAAGAGGCAATTGCTTTGCTTATCGATTTGGCGGAACGGGGCGAGATTAACCCGTGGGATGTGCAGGTTATCGAGGTCATCGATCGGTTTTTAGCCCGTATGGCTCCCACTGCCAGCAGCCATGACCTGTCGGAGTCGGGACAGGCTTTTCTCCATGCCGCTATGTTGGTCTATCTCAAGGCGATGGCGCTGTCGAAGCCGGAAGACGAAGAAAGTGAGGAGACCAACCCGGTGCAGGTGGAGGAGGATCCCTGGCTGAGTTGGTCGTCGGCCCAACTGGATCGCGTGTTGCAACCCAGGGCCGTGCCCCGCCCGAGTCGGACTCGGCCCATCACCCTCAAAGAACTAATCGGCCACCTGCAGGAGCTGGAGACCTTGCTGGAACAGCGCCTTGAGCCTGCCTCAAGGCCCCTGGCTCAACGGGTTTCTCGCAAGCAAGCGCTATCAGCAGTCGCTCAGTTGGCCCACCCAGAAAACCTCGTAGAGACCGCCGCCGAGCTGGAATCTCTGCTTGCCCAACTTTGGCAGCAGGGTCTCGCCCAAATCAGCTTTGACGACCTGCAGCAATACTTTTGCCAAGAAAGCGCTCTAAAAGGCAGTGGCGGGGCTTCCCACCCGATTCAGGTGTTCTGGTCGCTATTGCTAATGGCTTCTCGCTCGCAGGTTGAGCTTTACCAGGAGGAGTTCTACGGCCCCTTGACCATTCGTCCCTGCCGTAGGGGATCCCTCCTAGAATAGATCCTACCCAGGGATCCCTTTCTGCCGCTTTCCATGAAGACTGCGGCTCAGTCGTGGTTGCCCTCCCGCTGGCCTTCCACATCGTTTCGGGCCCGATCCGCCCGTTTGAGGTCTTCTCCGTTCAGGCGCAGGGGCAGCAAAGACTCCGCTTCGCCGTCACGGACGGCAGAGGTTTCCCGATCCAGGTAATACTCTTCAAGGCGCTCGCTGCCGGCATGCTCTTCGCTGAGGGGCTCTGTGGCGCGAGGCGAAGAGGGAGAATGCAGTAACTCAGCAGGAGGACAATCCTCGGAAATGAGCAAATCCGAGGTGCTGAGCACCCCTTTCGGGATGGAGGAAAGGCGCTGGGCAACAGCTCCGATGCTCTCCAAACGAATCATCTCCTCCCAGGAGCAAATCTCCTCTTCGTCTTCCGTTTCGTAGCGAACCAGGATGGTATCCCCTTCGATATCGAGGATCTTGGCTCGTTCCAGCCAGCGTCCCTGATCGCGCAGGTAGATCCACACATCCTTGCCTTCGCGGCTGAGTTGATAGATCCTACGATGAAGCACGGTCCCCTCCTGAGATGAAAGATCCGGGCGAACTGTTGTGGGGGTTACCCAGTTCATCCTTCCATCTTAGCTGCTGGATCCCTCCGCTGTATGCTTTTTGCGCGGCGGGATGGAGCCTTTAATCTGGCTTTAATCTGGTTTTAATCTGGAAGGGATCCGGAAAGGCCGTCTCTCCATGCCCCAAGCCGTTTCAGAGTACTTAATAGTAACCATAGATACGGAAAACCATGCGCATTGCCATTGTCGGGTTGGGGTTGATCGGCGGATCCCTGGCCCTCAAACTCAGCGAAGAGGGTTATCCCGTCTGGGGGATCAGCCGCAATCGGGCCACCTGTCAGGCGGTGCTGGAACGGGGAGCGCTGCAGGGCTGTGGAACCGATTTGGCTCAGTTGGCTGATTTCGATCCCCAGGTGGTGGTGATCTGCACCCCCCTGGAGCAGGTATTGGTCACGCTGGCGGCCTTGGTGCCCCATCTATCGCCGCAGACGGTGGTGAGCGATGTCGGCTCGGTGAAACAACCGATTGTTGCTCCGGCAACGGAATTGTGGCCGCTGTTTGTTGGAGGGCACCCGATGGCCGGCAAGACGTTGCAGGGCATCCAGGCGGCGGAAGCCAGCTTGTTTCTGGGGCGGCCCTATGTACTCACTCCCCTCCCCCAGACGCAGCCGCAGGCGATCGAGGCGATGAAAGAACTGGTGACAGCGGTCGGTGCAGAAGTTGTCCTGGCCGATCCGAAACGCCACGACCAGGCGGTGGCCTGGATCAGCCATTTGCCGGTCATGATCGGCGCCGGCTTGATCGCTGCTGTCGGCCAAGAGGAGGATCCCGACATTCTGGAGTTGGCTCGCACCCTGGCCAGCAGCGGGTTCCGAGATACCAGCCGTGTCGGTGGCGGGATCCCGCAGTTGGGGCTGGAGATGGCCCGTCACAACCGACAGGCGCTCCTGGCCGCCCTGCGTGGCTATCAAGTCCAGTTGGGGAAAATAGAGCGGCTGATCGAAGGCGAACGGTGGGAGGAGCTGCTACAGATGCTGCAACGAACCCGCCAAGAATGGCAACAGTTCCGGGTCAATCAAATACCGTCCTGAGGGGCTACCTGTAGCTGCCGTAGGGGATCGCTGGCTCGACTTTGCCACTGCTCATTAGTGCCTTGTCTTCCTTCGCAGAGATTTCTAGGGTAGGAAACATATAGAGTAGGTCGACTAGCGATCAAGGCCTGTGAGCACCCTCCTTGCTGAAGATGACACCCTTTACCGCCAACATGTGCACAGCCTGCTGATGCAGCATCTGCCTCAGTTTGGCCCGGTGTACATGGCCTCCAACGGCAGAGAGGCATTGGAGCTCTACCGTCAGCACCGTCCCAACTTCCTGTTGTTGGACATCCGCATGCCCGAGATGAGCGGGATCGAGGTGGCTCGACAAGTTTGGTCGGAGCAACCCAGTACGCGCATCATCTTTTGGTCCCACTTTGCCGATGAGGTTTATGTGCGGGAACTGCACAAGATCGTGCCGCCGCAAACTGTCTACGGCTATCTCCTGAAGAATTGCACCGACGAAAAATTGGTCAGTGCCATCCAGGCCGTGGTGCAGGATGAGCAATGCGTGATCGATCGGGAGGTGCGGGGGGTCGATTCCCGTTCGCAAAACAAAATTACCGGCCTCAGCGATGCTGAGTACGAGGTGTTGATCGATATTGCCCTCGGCCTCACCGATCAAGCTATTGCCGCACGGCGGTTTTTGTCGCGGCGAGGGGTGACCAATCGTCTGCGCAATCTCTACGACAAGCTTGAGGTGAGCAACGACCAAATTGAGAGCGAGGAGTGGGGCACAACTTTTAGCTTGCGGGCCCGCGCCATTCGCCTTGCCTTCAAGCGGGGTCTGATCAACGCCCAACTCCTGGATGAGGAGGAGGTGCACTTGGATCACTGGCTCAGCCGCTACCGCCTAGAGCCTTTGGATTAGTATCCAACCGGGTAAAAAGGAGGGGCTTGCTCGGATGCCTCCAGAGGCTTGGCTTTGCTCTGCCCCTGCCCAGAACTGGGGAGGGCAATTGGCACCTCGATCATCCGCTCCGGTACCAGAGGCACCATGTCGGAGCGATCGGCGATTTCCCGCAAGGAATTGGCGATGGACTCTTGGGTGAGGAGAAACTGTCGTTCGTTGCGCTGCATCTGCTGCCACACTTGGTAGCGCTGGCTCCATCGGCTTTGGGTATGCACCGTCCAACTGTACACACTCAGCACTGACAACCCCGAGACGATGGCCATGCCCGTGGAGATCTGCTTCCACCAGATCAGGTGCTCTCTCCAGGCGGGATCCCGGCTATGGGGATAGGCTGATTTCGAGGGTTGGGGGCGACGGGTTCTGACTTTGCCGGCGGGGAGGGGCGGGGTAGTCCTTAGATGGGAACGAGGGGCCAAGGTCGCGGTTTTGCGCTGGACAGGGAGAAAACTGCGGCCACGGCTCGCGTTCAAAGGCTGGCTGACCATAGGGGTTTGCACCTCACCCACACCAAGAAATTGCTGCCAACTGGGCCCCACTCTATCCGATCTCCACGCACCTCAGAGGGCCTCCAGGGGGGCAGGGCGGCAACTTAGCTGCTGCGGGCAGCCACTCGCAGTTTGGCGGAGCGGGCGCGGGAATTGCGTTGCTGCTCCAGCTCGGAAGGGCACAGGGGTTTGGGGGTGAGCACCTGCCAGCGGGGATCCGTACGAAAGGCCCATTTCACCAGGCGATCTTCCAGGCTATGAAAGCTGATCACGGCCAACCTGCCGCCGGGTTTTAGCCAATTGGGAGCCTGGGCCAGCAGGGTTTCCAGGGCTTCCAGTTCTCGGTTCACGGCAATGCGCAGGGCCTGAAAGATCCGCGTGGCCGGGTGGATGCGGCCCCGTCTTGCCGCCGGCGGCACCGCCTGCCAGACTACGTGGGCCAGTTGGGTGGTGGTGAAAAGGGGGCGGGAGCGTTCGATGTGGTGGGCGATGCGGCGGGCAAAGCGCTCCTCGCCATAGCGAACGAAAATGTCGATCAAGTCCTCGACGGGGCGGCGGTTGACCCAGTCGGCAGCCGTTTCCTGATCGGCAGTGGGATCCATGCGCATATCGAGCGGCCCCTCGGCGCGAAAGCTAAAGCCCCGCTCGGGGCAGTCCAGTTGGGGCGAGCTCACCCCGAGGTCGGCTACGATGCCATCGAAAGGGATCCCCTGCCCTCGCTCATCCCGAAAGCCGTGCCGCTGCAGGTCGAAATCGGCAAAGTTGAGGTGCCAGAGTTGGAGGCGATTGCCGGGGATCCCGGCTGCGGCCAGACGCGCCTGGGCCGCCTGCAGAGCCGTCGGATCGCGATCCAGCCCCACCACGCGATCCGCTCCCCTCTGCAGCAGCGCCAAGCTGTGCCCACCGCCTCCCAACGTCACGTCCAAAAACGCGCCGCCCTGCTGGGGTTGCAGGTAGGCCACCACTGCCTCCGTCAAAACGGACTCGTGGTGGTACAGAAGCATTTCCCCAAGCTCAGCTCTTGCCAAGTCCATAGGCGCAGGGGGTGGCTTTGATTCTTTCCCCGCTCCTAGCTTTACCTATTGCAGGATCGGTAGACAACTCTAGTACCATCAAACGCTAGCATTCACAACGTAAGGGCTTGCAAAAAAAAGGCCGAGGCCAGGCCCCGACCGAGGAATCCATGTTGTTAAGCTCATCCTCGAGGATAGGGTCGGCTGCCGTCAAAAGACGGGCTGTCTTCCAGTGGTTCAGGATCATCTGGGTGCAAGGCCGACCGCCGGCAAGAGCAGGGCAGGTTCCAGCCTAACGTATGATTAAGACTGCTCTTGCCTTTGTCTGTTCTTTAGTTTGGTGTTACGGCTGCTGTGCTGACCACCGCTTCTTCTGCCGACATCCTGACGCTCTCGCCCGCCCGCGGCCTGCGCGGTCAAGTGAGCATTCCAGGCGATAAGTCCATCTCCCACCGCGCCCTGATGCTGGGATCCCTGGCGGAAGGGGAAACCGTCATTCACGGCCTGTCGTTGGGGGAGGATCCCCGCAGTACGGCAGCCTGTTTTCGGGCCCTGGGGGCCGATATCCCAGAGCTCAACAGCGAGTGCGTCCGCATCCAGGGGGTGGGCTTGGATCGCCTGCAGGAGCCGGCAGAGGTGTTGGATGCCGGCAATTCCGGCACCACCCTGCGCCTGATGTTGGGGATCCTGGCTGGCCAGGCGGGTCGCTTTTTTGCTGTCACTGGGGATCGCTCCCTGCGCTCGCGGCCCATGGGACGGGTGGTGGAGCCGCTGCGGCAGATGGGGGCCAACATCTGGGGACGGGCCGGGGGCAACCTGGCACCTCTGGCTGTGCAGGGGGGATCCCTAAAGGGGATCCACTACCACTCGCCCGTGGCCTCGGCCCAGGTAAAGTCCTGCCTGCTGCTGGCGGGCCTGTTGGCAGAAGGCACTACTCAGGTTACAGAGCCGGCCCTTTCCCGCGACCACTCGGAGCGGATGTTGCGGGCCTTTGGCGCCGAGATCTCTGTCGATGTGGCGGCAAAAACCGTGGCGGTGGTGGGGGGATCCCGCCTAGTGGGCCAGACGGTGCAGGTGCCAGGGGACATCAGCTCGGCAGCCTTCTGGCTGGTGGCCGCCTCGATTGTGCCCGAGAGCGAATTGCTGCTACAGGATGTGGGTCTCAACCCCACGCGCACCGGCGTGCTGCAGGTGTTGCAGGAGATGGGGGCCGATATTCAGGTTGAGAAGCGGCGGGAGGTGGCCGGCGAGCCTCTGGGGGATCTGCGCGTGCGCTCGGCCCGTTTGCGGGGTTGCAGCATTGCCGGCGATCTCATTCCCACCCTCATCGATGAGATCCCGGTTTTGGCGGTGGCGGCAGCCTTTGCCGAGGGGACTACGGTCATTCGCGATGCGGCGGAATTGCGGGTTAAAGAGAGCGACCGCTTGGCGGCCATCGCCCAGGAACTCAGCCGGATGGGGGCCCAGGTCACCGAATATCCCGACGGCCTGGAAATCAAAGGGGGGATCCCTCTGCAGGGGGCCGAGGTGGATAGCCACGCCGACCACCGCATCGCCATGAGCTTGATGGTAGCTGCCCTGGCCGCCCAGGGATCCACCACCCTTCGAGGGGCCGACTGTGCCCGCATCTCCTACCCCGACTTCATTCCCACCCTGCAGCGGCTGATCAACCCTTCGTCCGCCTCCTAGCCAGCCAAGAGCCAACCTTTGCCAATGTCAGACCAGCCCATCGCCATCGAGCACCTCTGCTTCCGCGTTCCTCCCGGTGGCCAGAGGGCCTTTATCCTACAAGACGAGCAGGTTTGGGGGCCGGCCCTGCGCCAACAGCCGGGCTTTTTGGGCAAAGAAGTCTGGCTGGATGTAGAGGATCCCGAACTTGTCCACCTCATCCTCCGCTGGGCCAGCCGCGCCGCCTGGAAAGCTTTCCCCCCGGAGCAGGCGGAAGCCTTGGATCGGCAGATGCAGCCCTTCTACGTGCGCCTGGAGCAGGCCAAAGAATACCAGCTCTGGCAGCCCGGCCTGCCAGCAGAGGAAGCGGCCAACTAGGAAGCCTCAAAGCCCACCTCGGCAGCCGTTGAGTCGGCCCTAGTGGATGCTGCCGCCCGCTCCTGCTCCACCAACTCCCGCAGGCTGGGCATGGTTACCGCCAGAGCCCCTTCGCGCCGTTTGAGACCCGCCTCAAAGGTCTCGGGGGTCACGATCCCGCCGGAGATGAGCATCTTAAAAGCATCCTCCACCGGCATGAACACCTCCACCACCTGGTCTTCCGGCACGATGGCATACCAGCCGGTGGTTGGGTTGGGCGTGGTGGGCACGAACAGGCTGAGGGAGCGCTGCGGCCCATCCGGTCGAATGGGAGTTTGAATGACGCCCGTTACAAAAGCTAACGCCCAAACCCCAGGCCGAGGATATTCCACCAGCACCACCCGTCGAAAGCGCTGGTTGTTGGGGGCAAACAAAACGCTAACCAATTGCTTCAGGGTTTTGTAGACCAGCCCCGCTATCGGGATGGCGTGGAGCAACTGCTCGCTTAGGTTGAGCAGCCACTGGCCAACAATGTTGCGGGCCATGAAGCCAATCAACAAAATGAGCAGGATTGGCGTCAGCAAGCCCACCGCCAGATCGATGAGGTTGATCAAAATCGGGTGCAGCCCCTGGATGGGATTAAACTGCTTGGGAATGCTGGTCAAAAAGCCAATGCTCCAGGTGGCCACTTCCACCGTCAGCCAAATGGTGGTTGCCAACGGGATCACCACCAGCAACCCCGCCACGAAGTAGTTCTTGAGATGCTGCTTCCACTGGGAAATCATGGTGAGATCGTTCCGTCGAGTCAAACAAGTGGACGCACCGAGCCGATGCAAGTGGAGCTTGCAGATGGCAACCATGATACCTGCCTTCTGCATCTCTCTCATGGGCATCAGCTGCAACTTGCCTGGAGAGAGGTTGGAGCTGCTCCAAAGCGCAAAGCCCCAAACTCGGCTGAGCTGATATTGTTATCTTAGGTCGATATAAAATTTTGTAAAGGCAGGGATCCCTCCTAGAGGCTTTGTGGTCAAGCCGTAGGATGCTCCCTCATCTCTGCCGGATGTCGTGTGGGAGGCCCTATGTCAGAGTCGGATTGGTTAGAGCACACCTGTCAGGTGGAGGTCCCGGTTCCTATCGAGCAGGTGTGGGAGCTGTGGGCCAACCTCGCCCTCATGCCGCGCTGGATGAAGTGGATCCGCTCGGTGGAGCTGCTGGATCAGGAGCTGTCGCGGTGGACACTGGATACGCGCGGCCTCACCTTCAGTTGGATCTCCCGCACCCATACGGTGGTGAAGCATCAGCACATCGGCTGGCAATCGGTGGAGGGGCTTCCCAATCGGGGGGCACTGCGGTTTTACGATCGCAAGGGCAGTACTATTGTCAAGCTGTCGGTGGCCTACAAGATCCCGGGGCTCCTCGGCAAAATCTTGGACGGCCTGTTTGTGGGCAAAGTGGTGGAGAGCACGATTCAAGCGGACTTGGAGCGCTTCAAAGCCTATGCTTTGGAGCAGGCAGGGCGGGCCGCCGACAATGCCTCCGCTGGCTAGCCTCGATCTTGCTGCCGTTTTCTGCTGCCCAGTGAACCGTTGCCAATCTTCGTTGCCCAAGGTCTGCTTCATGTCCGATCCCTCCCTCGAGCCTGTCATCACCTTTTCTCATCAACCGGTGGACAACCGCAACATTCGCTTCTCCCTGGAGCGGCAAGATCTGGATCTGGATCAGCTCCTGGTGTTGTTGAACCGCAACGCCTTTTGGGCCCAAAATCGCCGGCGGGAAGAGATGGAGCGGGCCATCGCCCACAGCCACCCGGTGGTCAGCGCCTGGGACGGGGAGCGCCTGATTGGCTTTGGCCGCGCCACCTCCGATGGGGTTTACCGGGCCGTCCTCTGGGACATCGTGGTCGATCACGAGTATCGACGGCAGGGCATCGGGCGCAAGCTGGTGGAAACCCTGATCAGCCATCCCCACCTGCAGTCGGTGGAGCGCATCTACCTGTTTACCACCCATCAGCGCGGCTTTTACGAGCGCATTGGCTTTGTGGAAAACCCCAGCACCACGCTGGTTTTGCACGGGCGTCCGCTGGATTTTTTGATCCCGGCTGCCGAACAGGAGCAGGTCTGACCAACAGGGATCCCTGGGGCAAGGGGAGGCGTAGGTCAGTGTATCTTGAACAACAGTGGGTTGGCTCCGCCTTGGGAAGAGGACGCGCTAGCCTGAAGCAAAAAGGGTGAGAGGGTGTACCTATGGCCAATCGCCTCGCCACGTGTTCCAGCCTTTACCTGCGCAAGCACGCCGAGAATCCGGTGGATTGGTGGCCTTGGATCCCGGAGGCCCTGGAGAAAGCCCGGGCCGAGGACAAGCCGATTTTTCTGTCCATCGGCTACTCCAGTTGTCACTGGTGCACCGTCATGGAGGGGGAAGCCTTCTCCGACCCGGAGATCGCCGCCTTCCTCAATGCCCATTTTTTGCCCATCAAGGTGGATCGCGAGGAGCGGCCTGATCTAGACAGCATCTACATGCAGGCGCTGCAGCTCATGAGCGGGCAGGGGGGGTGGCCCCTCAATGTCTTCCTCACGCCCGACGACCTGGTGCCGTTCTACGCGGGCACCTATTTTCCGGTGGAGCCTCGCTTTGGCCGGCCGGGGTTTCTGACCGTACTGCAGCGCATCCTGCAGTTTTACCGCCAGGAAAAAGACAAAATCGAGGACATGAAGGGCCAAATCTTGGCGGCCCTGACCACCCTCAGCGACCTGGTGCCGGAAGACCATATTCCCCCTGACCTGTTGCGCTCCGGGATCCCCAAAATCCAACCCTTGCTGGCCAACGCCGGGGCAGTGCAGCAGTTTCCCATGATGCCCTACGCCCAGTTGGTGTTGCGCTCGGCCCGCTTCGACCCGCCAGAAGGGATCCCCGGCTCGCCGACGGCGCTAGAACGGGCCAAGGAGCGAGGGATGGCCTTGGTGTTAGGAGGGATCTTCGACCATGTGGCCGGCGGGTTTCACCGCTACACCGTGGATCCCACCTGGACGGTGCCCCACTTTGAAAAAATGCTCTACGACAACGGCCAGATCTTGGAGTTTCTCTCCGAGCTGTGGGCCCACGGGATCCAGGATGCGGCCATCGAGCGGGCGGTGCGCCTGACGGTGGAATGGGTGGCGCGGGAGATGACCGCCCCTGCCGGGTATTTCTACGCGGCCCAGGATGCCGACAGTTTTGCCCGAGCAGAGGATGCGGAGCCCGAGGAGGGCGAGTTCTACGTCTGGCGCTGGCAGGAGCTGCAGGATCTGCTGGATGCAGAAACCTTCCGCGCCCTGCAGCAGGCTTTCTTCCTCTCGCCGGGGGGCAATTTCCCCGATCGGCCCGGCTGTATCGTCCTACAGCGCAGGCAAGGAGGGGAGCTGCCGCCGGAAGTGGAAACGGCTTTGACGACCCATTTGTTTCGAGCTCGCTACGGCTCCACCGAGCGGAGAACCCCCTTCCCGCCCGCCGTAGATGCCCAATCGGCCCGCCGGCAATCTTGGCCAGGACGCATTCCGCCGGTCACCGACACCAAGATGATCGTCTCCTGGAACGGCCTGATGATCTCCGGCCTGGCGCGGGCCTACCAGGTGTTTGGCGAGGAGGACTATCTGCGGTTGGCCCTGCGGGCCGCCCAATTCATCCTCAGCCAGCAGCGCCACCCCCAGACGGGATCCCTGCTGCGGTTGAACTACGATGGCACAGCCCAGGTACCTGCCCAATCGGAAGATTACGCTCTGCTGATCAAGGCCCTGTTGGATTTGCACCAGGCC
This sequence comes from Synechococcus sp. RC10A2, assembly GCF_047502605.1. Classification (NCBI taxonomy): domain Bacteria; kingdom Bacillati; phylum Cyanobacteriota; class Cyanophyceae; order Synechococcales; family Synechococcaceae; genus Synechococcus; species Synechococcus sp. RC10A2. The sequence continues at coordinate 23,500 of NZ_JANSHP010000104.1, read as the reverse complement.
TGCCTGCCGCGGACAGGCGATCCCAGCTCCCAGTACTGGCTGGAGGCCGCCATTCGGCTGCAGCAGGAGATGGACACGCGACTGTGGGATGAGGCCAGGGGGGGATACTTTGTCAGCGACGCCCAGAGCACCCCGGAGCTGCTGGTGCGGGAGAAGGAGTTTCAGGACAACGCCACCCCCGCAGCCAATGGGGTGGCTGTTGCTAACCTGGTGCGCCTGGCCGCCATCACCGGAGATCTGGACTACCTGGAACGGGCAGAACAGGCCCTGAAAACCTTTGCCCACATCATGAGCACCCAGCCGCGGGTCTGCCCCAGTTTGTTCGTCGGGCTGGATTGGTACAACAACTGGGTAAAGGCAACCCTAGAAGCGGAGCACATTGCTGCGCTGCAACAGCGCTCTTGGCCCACCACCGTCTTTGCCCTGCCCACCGCAGCCGAGCCGTTGCCGGCAGGAGCTGTGGGGTTGGTGTGCTGGGGCAGCAAGTGTCTGGCCCCCGCCGCTTCTCTTGAGCAAATCCAGTCGCAGATCGGCAAAGGGCAAAACCGAGCCTACTGACATTGGCTCATCCTCTTCCAGAAGAACTCGGGATCCCGCCCCGAGAATCTACTGGCTGGCCAGCTCAGCTTTCCCCGGGATTTTCCACCCCATAGAACTCAATGCGGTAGCTCTGGATGCGAGTGCCTGTCTTCTGCTCTACCTGGGCCAGCAGCTCCGGCGGCAGCTCCACATCTACGTCCAGGATGCGGTTGCTATCCAGGCAGTTGACATGGCTGTGAGGATGGGTACGATTGCCGTAGCGGCGCCCATCGGCGCGATCTAGGCACTCGATGAGGTTGTGGCTGGCCAGAGCCTCCAGATTTTGATAGACGGATGTGTGGCCAATGGGCTTGCCCTGCCGATTGAGGCGGTCGTAGATCTCTCTGGCAGAAAGGTGCTCGCCGCATTGCCACAGCAGTTCCAAAATATAGCGACGCTGCCGGCTGAGGCGCAGATTGCACTCCCGGCATCGCTCCAAAGCAGCTTCCAAAGAATCCACAGGGCGAGGCATGGGCAAACCTCAAGTCATACCGAGTCTGAGATAGCTGGTTACTCATTCACACTAGCTTAACATTCCTAAATCGAAGTTTCCAAAGGCTGATCTCCAGATCTCCGTCGGGCATCGACCTGTCCAGGCAGTGTGCGGAGGAAAGGGCGCCAACGGGAGCGCGTCAATTATCAGTTATTTTCTTCAGTTATTTACAATACGATATCGCCTATCTACGAATATCGCTGGGGTGTTGAGGAGAAGCGGGATGCGGCGGCGCCAAATGATCTTAGGCCTGTTGGGATTGGCCGGCAGCAGTGGATTGGTGGGGGCCTATTGGGCCAGTCGGCAGCGCCCTGCTTCTGTGCCTCTATCCGCAGAGATGGGATCCCCTGCTTCCCCGCCTCCTACCCCTCGGCCTACGCCCACAGTTGTCCCCCATCCGGAAGCTCCCCGGGGCCTTTACATCCCAGCCCGCCGCGATCTGCGCCTGATGGTGATCAGCGACCTGAATGGCATCTACGGCTCGGTGGACTACGACCCGGAGGTGGATCGGGCCATCCGCCTCATCCCCTATTTCCAGCCGGATATCGTCTTGGGGGGAGGGGACATGGTGGCTGGCCAAGATCCCCGCCTGTCGGAGGAGCGCATCCGCGCCATGTGGGCAGCCTTTGACCGGCATGTGGCCGGCCCGCTTCGTGCTGCCAAACTGCCCTACGGCTTCACGCTGGGCAACCACGATGCGTCCTGTGCCCGCAGCACGCGCGGGGGCTTTCTCTTCCAAAAAGAACGGGATCTGGCCCGCGAGTTTTGGAACGACCCGGCCCACGATCCCGGTTTGAATTTTGTGGATCGAGGCGACTTTCCCTTTTATTACACCTTCGAAAAAGACGGGGTGTTTTACTTAGTTTGGGATGCCACCTGCAACTACATCCCGCCGGAACAGATGGCCTGGGCAGAAGCGGCGCTGGCCAGCGAACGAGCCCAGAAGGCCAAGTTGCGCATCGTCATCGGTCACCTACCTCTCTATGCGATTACCGTCGGACGCGACGATCCGGGAGAGGTGCTGCTGGAGGCAGACGCCAAACGGGCCCTGCTGGAGAAATATCGCGTCCACACTTACATCAGCGGCCACCACCACGGCTACTACCCCGGCCACAAGGGGCAACTGCAACTGCTCCATTGCGGCATCCTCGGCTCCGGCCCCCGCCCCCTCCTGAATAGCCCCCTGCCCCCCCGCAAGACCCTTACCCTCATCGATGTGGACTTCGACGCTCCGGAGGTTACCTACTACACCACCTACCACATGCGGGATCTGAGCGTGATCGACCAAGCCGAACTGCCCCGCTTCATCACCGGCCACAACGGCCTGGTGCTGCGCCGCGATGTTAACTGGGATAACCTCACCCCCGAAGAAATCGCCACCTGCCAAGCTCGTATTGGATCCCTGTGCCGCGACGACTGACTCTTAAGCTCAGGAGCGTTGCATCTCGGCAAAAGACTGATAGCTCCTCTGCGGATGGTAGAGATGGCGCTGCTGCACAATGTCCTGTATCGACACCTGGGAGAAGTGCCGCTTGTGCAGATGGGATCCCCGCCTGCGCTGGGCCAGGCACAAGTGTAGGAGGGGATGGACAAGGCCATAGAAGTCGTCGTCTTGGCAGCCCCGAGCGGCAAGGAGTGGGCCTCGAAGTGGCTTGCAGATGTGATATCATCAATTTCCAACCCTTGGGCAGATGCGCAGCCGCATCTTCAGCGAGGGCTGTTAACTCAGAGGTAGAGTACCACCTTGACACGGTGGGAGCCGCTGGTTCGATTCCAGCACAGCCCATTGTCAGAGGATCCCAAAGACTCTGCCAAAGTTCGAAAAGGCCTTGTCCGGCAAACCCTCTCGGCTTTCAGGGATCCCGACAATTCCATGCAACCTGCGAAAATCCAGGGGGGGACGGGCTCCTCTCTGCAGCGGCTGTTTTGGAGGGCTGGAGCGTTGGTCTGGGGTTACGGCCCATTTCTTCGGATCCCGGCCAGGGATCCCTATACTGGAGTAGGAGCCCTGGAAGGCGCCGGCGTGGCAAGGGTAGCATTAGGTCAAACTGCGAGAGGGGGAAACGACCGATGGGATTGTTCGATCGGGTCAGCCGGATCATCAGAGCCAACCTCAACGCGCTGATCAGCAGTGCCGAAGATCCGGAGAAAATCCTGAACCAAACCATTCAGGACATGTCTGAGGATCACTACCAAATGCGGCAGGCAGTTGCCCAGGCCATTGCTGCCCAGAAGCGGATCGAGCGGCAGTACGAGCAGGCGCAGCAGAACGTCGACGAGTGGCAAAGGCGCGCCGAGTTGGCCCTGCGCAACAACAACGAGGCCCTGGCCCGCGAAGCGCTGGTGCGCAAGAAAACCTTTGCCGAAACCGCCCAGAGCCTGAAGCGGCAGTTGGATGAGCAGACCAAACAGGTGGAAGTCTTGAAGGCCAACATGACCAAGCTGGAGAGCAAGATCGCCGAGGCCAAGACCAAAAAGGATATGCTCATCGCGCGGGCTCGGGCGGCCAAAGCTTCCCAACAAATTAACCAGGTTATCGGACGGGTGGACGCCACCAGTGCCTTCGCGGCTTTCGAGCGTATGGAAGAGAAGGTAAACGCCCTGGAAGCTCAGTCGGCGGCCGTGGCCGAGCTGGCGGTGGACAACTTGGAGCGACAGTTTGCCGCTTTGGAAGCAGGTGGCTCGGACATCGATCACGAGCTGATGATGCTGAAAGCGGCGATGGGGGGCCAATTGCCCGCCGGAGAGCAGAAAGCTCTGCCGAGAGATCAATCTGCTGCCACCAGCGAGAGCGAGGTAGATGTAGAGCTAGAAAATCTACGCCGCGAAATCGACCGGCTTTGAACGAATGGGAGGTAGCGTCTTCTTGAGAGTGTCTCCTCTGGGCTCAGGGGCGTTGGGGTATCCTAAGCAGGGGGACACATAAGCTAGCCCAGAAGAGCTCTTGGCCTGCCTCTGGTGGGGTTAGGGTAGCCTTCTGCGTTTTTGCGAGAGAAACAAACAGCGATGACCACAGCGAGTATCAAACCTCTGCTGGACGCCAAGCAACTGTTGCAGGCTTATGCGTCTGGCCGGCGGGATTTTTCTGGAACCAACCTGAGCGGAGCCCAGTTGAGCGGCGCGAACTTGAGGGGCATTGTCCTGCGGGATGCCGACTTAAGTGGGGCGGATTTGCGCGAGGGGGATCTGTCGGGCGCAGATCTCTCAGGGGCCGACCTGCGCGGAGCCAAACTGCGGCGGGTGAACTTCATTGGGGCCAAGCTGGTCAAGGCCGATCTGCGGGGGGCCAACCTCTACCGGGCCAAGTTGCTCAGGGCCGACCTTAGCGAGGCCGATCTCAGCCGCGCCGATTTGCGAATTGGCGCCGATCTGCGGGGAGCCATCATCACCAACACCCGTTTTCGCGGCGCCCTCTACGATGAGTACACCAAGTTTCCGGAGGGGTTCAACCCCACCGAGATGGGCATGTAATCCCAGGCTTTCTAGGGAACCAGCTCCTGCCACAGTTGGGCTGCATCGGCGGCAGCCGCCACAAAGGGCGGGTTGTGCAGATCAGGCTTGTTGTAGCGCAAGGGATCCCCTTTTAGATCGGTGACGCTTCCCCCGGCTTGCTCGACGATGCAGTGGGCAGCAGCAGTATCCCACTCCATGGTTGGGTCGAAGCGGGGGTAGAGATGGGCGGATCCCTCGGCCACAAGGCAGAGTTTCAGGGCGCTGCCCACCGACTTCACCTCGAGGGAACCGTAGCGCCGCCGCAGCCGCTCGAGAAATTGCTCCGTCTCCGGGCCGCGGTGGGAGCGGCTGGCCACCACTTGCAGAGGGGCCTGGGCGGGCGGGCGGGCCCGGATGGGCTGATCTCCTCTATAGGCCCCCAGCCTTTGCACAGCCCTGTAGGTAAGGCCGAGAGCGGGGGCATGGACGACGCCTAAGATGGGGATCCCTGCCTCGACGAGGGCGATGTTCACGGTGAACTGGCCGCTGCGCCCGATAAACTCGCGCGTGCCGTCCAAGGGATCCACCAGCCAGAACTGCCGCCACTGTTGCCGCTCCGGATACGGGATCCCGCCGGATTCTTCCGAGAGCACGGGGAGGCCGGGGGTCAGATCTTGCAGGCCCCGCAGGATCAAGTGGTGGGCGGCCAGATCGGCTTCGGTGAGGGGGGAGGAGTCGGCCTTGTCCCTGACCCGGATCTGATCTTGCCGATAGATCTCCAAAATGGCCTGCCCGGCTGTTTCCGCGAGGCGGCTGACATGGGGCAGGAGATCGGCCAGATCCTGCATGGGCAAACTCTCCAGGTTTAGCGACGCACCGGAATGCCGTGGGCGGCCAAATCGGCTTTGATCTGGGCAATTGTCAACTGGCCGTAGTGGAGCAGCGAGGCCAACAGGGCTGCTTCTGCTCCCCCCTCTTGCAGAGCCTGGCGGATGTGGGCACATTCCCCTGCCCCCCCTGAGGCGATCACCGGCACCGCCACCGCCTCGGCCACGCGGCGGGTCAGCTCCAAGTCGTAGCCCGCTTGGGTGCCGTCGGCGTCCATGCTGGTCAACAAGATCTCCCCCGCCCCCCGCTCGGCCACGGTTTTGGCCCACTCCACCGCGTCCAGGCCCGTCGGCTCCCTCCCCCCGCGCACGTACACTTCCCAACCGCCACCCTGAGGTTTGGCACGGGCGTCGATGGCCACCACGATGCACTGGGATCCAAACCGACGGCTGGCCTGGGTGACCAGATCCGGATCCCGGACTGCCGCCGAATTGAGGCTCACCTTGTCGGCCCCGGCCCGCAACAGTTGCCGGATCCCTTCCAGATCGCGGATCCCACCTCCCACCGTGAGGGGGATAAACACCTGCTCCGCCGTGCGCCGCACTACCTCCAGCAAGATTTCCCGCTCTTCGTGAGTGGCGGTGATGTCTAGAAAAACCAGCTCGTCAGCTCCCGCCTGGTCGTAGGCCTGGGCCAGCTCCACCGGATCCCCGGCATCGCGCAACTGCACAAACCGGATCCCTTTGACCACCCGCCCCGCCGCCACATCCAGGCAGGGAATGATCCGCTTGGCCAACATCGCCTTCTCCTCCGCTGGCGCGATGGCCTAGCCAAAGGTGATGACTAAGAAAGGCTCCTGAAACTTGGCCCCGGTTACCTGCCGGCCTGCCAAGCTGGGGGGCAAGAACAAGTTGCGCCGCTGATCCCCGGCGGTGATGGTCAGTTCCGGCCCCGACTGGCTCAGCTCGATCTGGGCCTTGCTGAAGCCGGGAATAAACAGCTTGACGGTACGGGCTCCCTCGTCGATGGCCACCGGCGGCGGCACCTGCGGCACCGCGAAAATCCCTCCTACCGCCTCTTCCAAAGCCGACCAATCGGATCCCTGGCGCCGCGGCAGGATGCGCACAGGCAGCGGAGAAAAATCGGCAGCCGACACTTCCCCAGGAACCAGCGGCATGACCCAGAGGCCACCCACCGTCAGCCCCACCATCTGGGCGCTGCCCCAGAGGTAGCGGGCAGTCTGCACGGCCATCGGATCCGGGGTGGTTACCAGGTGGGCCAACACGCGACGAGGATCGGCGATGGCCTGGCGTCCCTCCTCGAAAATGTTGGTCATCCCCCCCAGCCGATTCGACAGATCCTCTAAAGACGAGAACTCCACTGTGCTGACCGATCGCAGCAGGGGCTCGACGAAAGGGCGCAGGGTTTTGGCCAAGTCGGAGCCCAAAAAAGCTTTAGAAGCCCGCCGCCAGTACCAACTGGCCACCTCCGGGATCCCAAAAGCCCGCAAGGTGGTCAGATCCCCCGGCCCATCGTAGAGAATACAGTCGTACTGGCCGCTGGCATCGTAGCGACGCAGGGCTTCCAGAGCCAGGGCCTGATCCATCCCCGGCAACACCCCCAGCTCCTGGCCGTAGATCTCCCGGAAAAAGGGAGTGCGCACGTATTGGGCTTCCAGCTCCTTGGCCGCCGTCCAGTGTTGCTCCAGGAGCTGAGTTGTGCGCAACTGCACCACACTTAAATTGGCGGCAATGGTTACCGGCTCGCCGGAAAGCGGGATCCCGCCCAAGAGCATCTCCAGCCCCGACCCCGGCTGATGGCCCACCAACAGCACCCGCCGCCCCTGCTGGGCTGCTGCCCGGGCCGCTGCCACGGCCAGGGTGCTCCGGCCTGTGCCCCCTTTGCCCAAGAAGGTAAGGATCTGGCTCATTCCCGCTCTCCAGACTCTCCGTAGATGTCGATGTACAGCGATTGCCCCGCCAACTGAGCTGCCGCCATCATTACCTGCCGAATGGCCTGCAGGGTGCGCCCGCCTCGCCCCAACACCCGCCCGCGATCCTTGGGGTCAAAAGCCAGCCGCAGCCATACCTTGCGCCCGCCACAAGTGGTTTCCACATCCATTTGCGGCGGGCCACCGCTGAGCAACGGCTCGATCAGGAGATGGACAAGGGCCTCGTAATCCGGCATGGGGAGCTAGACGACAGGGAAGAACAACTGCCGAGCCAAGCTTAACCGAAAGCGTAGCCGACCCTAGGCCTCAACCTGAGGCTTTTCCTCCTCAGGCTCCGGCTCCTGGGAGTTCGGTTCCGCTGCCGCCCCAGCCGGCTCGACTTCCCCCGGTTGCCCTGCCATCTCGGCAGAGGCCTCGCAAACAGCGGCAGGCTCCTCTGTGGACGGCGCCGGATCAGGGATCCCAGCCTCCGGCTTGGCGATAGCCGGGATGCGAATCGCGGCAACCACTCCGCCCTCGCCGGCTTTGAGCATCTCGTAGATGCCGGCCTTCCTGAGGAGGCTGTCCACCGTATCTGTAGGCTGAGCGCCACAACGCAACCACTTGAGCAGGCCTGCCGTCTCCAGAACCGTCTCCTTGGTGCGCGGGTTGTAGTAGCCCAACTCCTCCAGCGGACGACCCTCGCGGCGGGCCTTACTTTCGATGGCGACGATGCGATAAGTGGGTTGCCGTCTTTTTCCGTAGCGCTTGAGCCGCAATTTAACCATGGGGTGTCTGCTCCTCGGGGGTGCTCCGCAAGCTGTAAAGGGTTACCAAGAGAAAAAAAGATGAAGCAAGCCAAGTTGCCGCCCCTTCCCACATCCCAGCGGAAGTCTTGGCGGCTAGCTATGACACAGGCCCTCTATTGTAATCGATTTTTCCTCGGCTGAAAAAGGGTCGAATCGACACCAGGTGGCATCTTCGTGGCAAAGTTGAAGAGGAAACCCAAGCTCAGCAGCAACCCCTATGGTCAACTACGCCGACTTGACAGATGAGCAGCGCCAGCTCTACCTCAAAGCCTTGATCGCGGTGGCCCGCGTGGACGGCCAGTTGGACGAAGAGGAGAGCAACTTTTTCCTGCAAATTGCAGAAGGGATGGGCGTCGAAAAACAGGTGGCCCAAAGCTATCTGGCCGACGAGACAGGCGCAACCCTAGACCTCAGCCGGATCCCTCCTCTACACAATGCAGCCGGAGCCTTGATCCTGAGAGATTTGGCGGCGATGGCGGTGGTCAACAACGAGCTGGCGGAAAAAGAAGAGGCCCTGATTTTCGAGATCGGCAAAGCCATGCAGTTCAGCCAGGAGGAGATCAACGAGTTCTTGGACTGGGCCTTCATGGGCCTGCAATGGCAACTGAAAAGCGCCGCTCTGCTGGAGCGCTACGCTGCCGACGGCAACAGCTAGCCTTGGCTTGAGCAAAGCCCAGCCCACCCCCATGGGAAAGGCTTGTATCCACTAGCTGATGTAGCGATCCAGGGCCCGCTGCAGCTCTTCCAGTTCCACCTCGATGTTGCCACTTTCGATGGCGTGGCGGATGCAGTGACGGATGTGATCGTCAAGAATAAGGCGCGCCACCCGATCCAGTGCCCCCTTGACAGCGGCAATCTGCAGCAGCACATCCGGACAGGGCTGATCCTGCTCGATCATGGAGCGGATCCCGCGCACATGCCCCTCGATGCGAGCCAGACGATGGATCAGCTTGCGCCGCGACTGCGGGTCATGGTGGTGAGGCTGGGCTCGCCCCGATAGAGGTGGCCGCTCCAGTGCAAGCTCCCACTCCTCCTCCCAATCGGGTTCTGCAGGGAGGGGGGGGACAGAGCCGGTTGGCACTGGGGGAACGGGATCCGACATAAAAAAGCAGAGGACTCTTTGCATGATACCGCTCGCTTTTCCCCGAGAACGTTGGGGTGCTCTACAATAAGGGGAGATATGAAATTTTGTAAAACCTCTCATACTTTGGCTCCATGACCTCTGTGCTCTCCCCCTTTGGCCCTGTAGAAGCGGATCTGGAGCGTTTACGCCAGAACCTGTCGCGGCTGGTTAGCGCCAAACACCCAATTCTGGCCATGGCTGCCGAACATCTGTTTTCGGCGGGGGGGAAAGGGATCCGACCGGCGATTGTGCTGTTGATTGCGCGGGCTACTACGCCGGATGGGGAGATTACCCCGCAGCATTGGCGCCTGGCGGAAATTACCGAGATGATCCACACGGCCAGCTTGGTGCACGACGATGTCATCGACACTGCCGATGTGCGGCGGGGCATCGACACAGTAAATACCCTTTTCGACAACCGCGTAGCGGTGCTGGCGGGGGACTACCTCTTCGGCCAAGCTGCCTGGTATTTGGCTAACCTGGACAATCTGGAAGTGGTGAAGCTCCTGTCCAAGGTGATCATGGATCTGCCGGAGGGCGAGGTGCGCCAGAGCCTCACCCGCTTCGACCCGGATGTGTCCTTGGAAGAGTACCTGGCCAAGAGCTTCTACAAAACCGCCTCCCTCATATCCGGCAGTTCTAAGGCCGCCGGGCTGCTGAGCGGGGTCAGTCCTGAGGTGGCCGATCGCCTCTTCGACTTTGGCCGCGACCTGGGCATTGCCTTCCAAATCGTGGACGACCTGCTGGATTTCACCGCTTCGGCAGAGATGCTCGGTAAGCCGGTGGGATCTGACCTCATCCAGGGCAACTTGACGGCACCGGTTTTGTTCGCCCTGGAGGAGTTTCCCCAGATGCGAGAGCTGATCCTCCGAGAGCTGGCCGAACCCCAGGATCTCCAGCAGGCCCTGGAGTGGGTTTACCAGAGCAATGGGATCCCGCGCTCCCGCGAGTTGGCGCGAGACTATGCCCGTCGGGCTGCTGAGGCGTTGGAAGTTCTCCCCGATTCGGTAGCCCGCCGAGCTTTGTTTCAGATGGTGGACTATGTGCTGGAGCGGGCCCGCTGAGAGGTTTTCCCAGGTTTAGGTTCGACTCCCCGAGGCCTGCGCCCCTTCAGAAGAGAGCTCCGGATACTCTGGCGGGGTGAAAAAGTGCAGGCGATTGGGGGGCCAAAAGCGGAAGATGGTGTTGCCGATGATGTTCTCTTCCGGCAAAAATCCCCACACATGGGAGTCTTGGCTGTCGTTGCGGTTGTCCCCCATCACAAAATAGGAGCCGGGGGGGACGAGAAATTCGGATCCCTGGTTGGGCACGCCGGGGCAGCGCTCGCCCGGACAGGAGTAATTGGGGGGAGCGTAGATATAGTCCTCCTGGAGCGGGATGCCGTTGACGATCACCTTGCCATCGGCAATGCGGATGCGATCCCCCGGCAGGCCGATCACCCGCTTGATGTAGGCACCGTCGAAGTTCAGCTTGGCAGGCGGGTAGAAGACGATGATGTCGCCCCGTCTGGGGGAGCTGAAGCGGTAGCTGATCTTTTCCACCACCAGCCGATCTCCTTCTTCTAGGGTGGGCAGCATCGAATCGGAGGGGATCCAACGTGCTTCCGCCACAAAGGTGCGAATGCCGAAGGCCAACAGCAGCGCCAGCACCACTGTCAGCAAGTTCTCCCGCTGAGCCTGCCACCAAGCGCGGGATCTGGAGCCAGCGGAGGTTTCTCCTGGCGGCAGCTTGGGCTGGGGCAAAGACGTCGGATCTTTTGACGACATGGCGGCTAGCGCACAAGACTGCACGATCTCCAGATTATCGCACTCAACCGAGGCAGTAGGAGCAGAGGCTGTCCGGTCAAGCCGACGCTAGAGAGACAAAAGGCCGGGAGTAGCCTAGGATCGATAGGCGGAGATACCCTGCTCGTGACTTCCAAGCCCCATGACGATTTCGACAGAAGAGCGCCTAGAGCGGGTCGAGCGGCTGGTTGAAACCAACAGCCAAGCAATAGCTCGCCTCACCCAACAACAAGGGGAGATTCTGGATCGGATCGATCGGCTCTCAGGAGATACCCAAAAGCTCTCGGAGCGGGTCGAGAAGCTCTCGGGTGACGTCGAAAAGCTCACTTTTAAGTTCGACACCGCCCAAACCATTGGAGAACGGCTGGAACGTCTGGCCACCAGCCTGATTGCCGGGGCCACCATCAGCATTATTGCCGGGGTGATTTTGGTGCTGTTGCGGGAGGGATCCCGCTAGGAAGAAGCCGCTCAGGTTGTCGTGGGAATGGGACGCCTGGAGCGAGGAGGAGAGGCTTCTGGATTCCTACGGGCAGGGATTGGGGCAGGAGAGCAGTGGCCCGGCCTGTATCCAAATGCCCATAGGAGATCAACTGCCGGAATTGAGTTTTTCCCAGTCCTGCTGGCGGATGGCGATCATCTGGGCTTGGGCCTGAATGGCCGCCAGCATTTCTGTCATCAGGGGCCAGTCGCTGCCGGGGGGGGTGGGGTATTGCTTCAGCTTCTCGATTGTGGTGCTGAGGGCAGCTTGCAGTTGTTGCAGCAGTTGATGGGCCTGCTGGGCCAAAGCCACAGTCTCGGAGACGCGGAGGCGGTTTTGGCCTTGCTGATACTTGTGGAGGGTCTCCCCTCGCAGAATGCTGAGGATGGCGCCTTCCCTGGAGGAGGAAACCTGGCCACTCTTGGAGCGCTGGGGAATGATGCGCAATTGCAGCACCAGCGGCTCCCCCCGATACATCCGCTCTGCTTCCGCCTGCTGGGGCTCCCCGATCAGCCCTGCATCCAGGGCCATCATCCGCTTCATGGCGGCGATCAACTTTGCCCGTATCGACTCCGAGAGATCCTTAAATAGATCCCGCAAAATCCCCTGCTGGCGGTAGCGCACCCGACACACCAACCCCTCCTGGGGTTCAACAAAAATTTGCTCCGCTTTCTCCTCCAAAGCTCGCCGCAGCATCGAGTTCAGCAACTGCTGCGCCGTCTCTTCCGATTCGTCAACAGGAAGGGGCGGAGCAGTTGGCCGTGCCGGCAGCGGCTGGGTGGGGGTCAGTCGGCTGGGCGGCTCGGCCACGGGAGCAGGAACTTCCCGGGTGACGCGGCTGGCTTGGGCCTGGAGGCGTAGCTGCTCCACCTCTGCCGGGCTCGGCGGATGGCTGAAGTAGTAGGCAATTAAATCCTGCTGCTGCTCAAAAGTAATCGGGATCGGCTCAACGGAGATCTGGGAATAGGCGAGCATCTTGCTCACGTAGTCCAACGCCGCCAAATCCTGGGGATCCACCATGCCCAAGATCAAGCTGTCGGTGTCCAGAGCGAGGGGCACAACCTGGTAGTAGATGCAGATTTCTACCGGCAGGTATTGGGCAATCAGGACCGGCACCCGCGCCCGGTCAACAATGGAGTGTTGTCCCACCGCCAAAGAGGTATCTGGATTGGTCATGGCAAGCCCGCAGTGGATCCCGGAGGGGCGAGGTGTCGTTCTCGATCATAAAGCCTGTGCCCCTTAGCTCTGCGCCCCGCAATACCCTGACTCGTCTGACCGGCACAAGTAATGAATAATGTAATACTAGGAGCATTCATCACCAGCTACAGTGAAAGAAGTTGAGCCTTGTTAAGTCTGGGAGTTAACATCGACCACGTCGCCACCCTGCGCCAGGCTCGCCGCACCGTAGAGCCGGATCCGGTGGCCGCGGCGGTGATCGCCGAGTTGGCAGGGGCAGATGGGATCACGGTGCATTTGCGCGAGGATCGCCGCCATATCCAGGAGCGGGATGTGCGGCTACTGCGCCAGACGGTGCGCACCCACCTCAACTTGGAGATGGCCGCCACCGACGAGATGGTGGCCATCGCCCTGGAGATCAAGCCCGATTATGTCACCCTAGTGCCCGAGCGGCGAGAAGAGGTCACCACCGAGGGCGGTCTGGATGTGGCCGGGCAGGTGTCGCGTCTTAGCGAGGTGGTAAGCCAACTGCAGGGATCCGGCATTCCCGTCAGCTTGTTTGTCGATCCCGATCCCATCCAAATTGCCGCCGCTGCCCAGGTGGGGGCCCGCTGGGTGGAACTGCACACGGGACGCTATGCGGAGGCATCCTCGGAGGCGCAGCAAGAGGCGGAGTTGGCCCAACTGCGGCAGGCCAGCCAACAGGCGATTCAACTGGGCTTGCGGGTGAACGCCGGACACGGCCTCACCTACTGGAACGTCGGCCCGGTGGCCCGGATCCCTGGCATGGAAGAGCTGAACATCGGCCATAGCATCATCAGTCGAGCGGTGCTGGTGGGATTGGAGCGGGCAGTGCGAGAGATGCGTCAGGCGATGGGATTAAGCTCAGGAGTAGGCCCGGCATGAACTCGGAGTACTACAGCTACGACAACTACGTTCTCGACCAGGCTGAGATCGATCGCCTGCTGGATCTGCTGCCCGCCAGCATGCGGGAGAGCGTGAAGATCTTGCCGGCCTCGGAGCGGCAGACGGTGGTGATCAAGGGCCGCCGACAGATGCCCTGGGAACGGCAGATGCGGCTGTTCATCAAACCCTACGAGTGGCGACAGTTCACTCCTCTGCAGCGGGCAGGGCTGTTTCTCCACAAGGTGGGCTACTACAGCCGGGCAGCCTCGCGGCAGATCGACTTTTACCTGGCCATAGCGGCTCTGGGAGGGCTGAGCCTGATCTTCGAGGTCGTGCAGCAAGACCCGGTGGGGGCGACGGTTTCGGGAGGGTTGAGCGGCTTGGCGCTTTGGCAGTTGCGCCGCGACCAGACCAACGACCGCCGTCTTCTGGCTGCCGATGCCTACGCCGTGGATCGCCTGGTGTTGCGCGGGATCCCACGGCTGCAGGCGGTGGAGGCGCTGGGGCAGGCGCTGCACGTGGAGGCCCGTCTGGAGGGGCGCTCCGGCAACGACCTGCTGGACATGTTGCGCTATCAAAATCTGAAGCGGTTGGCCCAACGCCCGGCAGAAGATATCGTGTTGAGCTAGGGCTGGGGGGACTTAGCCATGCTCTCCCCCTCGCGGCTGGGATCCCTGGTGGGCCAGGGGGCATGGGGCCACCACCTCTTGCAGGTGGTGACAACCGACTCCACCAACCGGCTGCTTTTGCAGTGGGGGCGCCAGTTTCCTCAGCCCCTGCCGCCGGGCACGGTTTTGGTCAGCACCCGCCAACGGGCAGGACAGGGCCAGCACGGGCGGGTGTGGCACTCGGAGCCGGGGGGGCTGTATCTGTCGGTCTGGCTGGGATCCCCGCCTCTGCGGCATTCGCTGCTGGAGTTGACCCTGACGCTGGCCTGGGGTGTTGTGGATAGCCTACGACAGAAACTGGGGATCCCGCTGCGGCTGAAATGGCCCAACGACCTGGTGGTGGTGGATGAGCAGTGTCCGGGTTCTCTGCGCAAGCTGGGTGGCCTCTTGGTGCAGAGCCGCTTTGGGGAGAGAGGGCAACTGCTGGGGCTGGTGGCCGGCGTTGGGGTCAATGTCAACAATCCCGTGCCCGCTGGCGGGATTGCCTTGGCAGAAATTCTGGGATCCCGGCAGGACAGCACCGCAGTTGCCGCCTGGGTTTTGCAGGGGATGGAGCGCGGGTTTCAGATCTGGCTGCAGGAGGGGTTTGCCCCTGTGCGCTCCAGGTACGAAGCCTGGACGGTGAAGCCGCAAGTCCAATGGCTCCCTGGTGAGGCGTCGGCTACGGTTTTGGGCCTTGCCGAGGATGGCAGGCTGCGGGTACAAACTCCAGGAGGACAGATCCTCGTCCTTTCTCCCGACCAGGTGCGCCTGAGCTATCAAGCGTCTCTTGCCAGTGGCCCTTCGTTTCCTCCTGAGTGACCCGTGTTGGATCCCTTGCGCATGTCGGCAAAGTCTTTTTGGCTGCGTCTTCTCTCCCGGCCAGGCAGCCGGTTGGCGAGAAGGGCGCGGCTGCTGCGGCGGCTGGGCCTGGGCTTAGGGTTGGGACTGGGCCTGCTGCTCTGCTTCTCTTCCACCGCTCTGCTGGCGCAGACGCAACTCCATCCTCTGCCCCCTCCTCCCTCAATAGGCCCGGCTCTGGACACCCCTGGAGCAGAAGCCCTGCTGTTGGATGGTGCCATTCCCCTGCCGGCGGGCAGCCCAGAGTCTCCAGGCTTGGCGTCCAAACCTGGCAGCTCTCCAACCCTGGAGGCAGAAACCCGCGCAGAGACGGTGGTGGGGCGGGAAATTATTATGGAGCCGCCAGCAACCCAGAACTTGGCCGTCGATGCTCAGCCGGAAAGTGGGGTGCCGGTGGTGCTGATGGAGCGCAGCTCCGGTCGCCGCATCATCCTCATGCCAGGCGAAGAGATTCGTATTGAGGATCCCAGCCAACCCCAAACGCCTAAGCCGCCAGCGCCGGCATTGCCCGAATTGGCGACAGGTGAAGAACAGTTGCTCTATCCTTTGCCCCACCCCGTGCCGATTACCTCTGGGTTTGGCATGCGAATTCACCCCATCCGCGGCCAGCCAGAGTTCCATGCCGGCGTGGATCTGGGGGCCAGCCTGGGCACGCCAATCCTGGCTGCGTTGAGCGGCAAGGTGGTGAGCGCGGGATCCTTGGGAGGCCTGGGAATTACGGTTGTGCTGGACCATGGCGGCAGTCGGCGCACCCGCTACGGCCACATGTCCGAAGTCGCGGTAAGAGCCGGGGAAGTGGTGGAACAGGGATCCGTGATCGGCTATGTGGGGGCAACCGGGGCGGTAACCGGGCCACACCTGCACTTTGAGCTGTGGAAGCGGGCAGGGGGGCAAGGCTGGGTGGTTTTGGACGCCACAGAGGAGCTGAAGGTCGCCGTTGCCCAGTTGCCGGGTTAGCCAGAGCCGGCTTGGGTTAGCATAATTGAGCGGGATCCGAGTCGGCTGACAACCGGCCTACGGGGCCAGCTTTTGCGGACGTGGCGGAATGGCAGACGCGCTAGACTTAGGATCTAGTGCCGCAAGGCGTAAGGGTTCAAGTCCCTTCGTCCGCATGGCCAAACAAGCTCCTCATTCCCGGCCTTTTTCCTAGAGGGAGAAGGAGAAAACTGTGCTACTCCCTTTCCAGGCTGGGACAGCCGGTATAGCGGGACAAGCTCTCCCTGGGGCGAGGAGCGCAGTGTCCTGGGAGAGGAGTTGGGGTGAGGGAATGGTTTCAAACTTGTCCGAAGTGGCTGCAGGATCCCATAACCTTTTGGGCTGGTCTTGGGGAAAGTCTTCTGCCGCTAGCCGGGGAAGATCACTTGCAGGATTTGCTCAGGAGCAATCGAGTCGATCACCCCGTTGGCAGCCTTAACGGCGCGGAACGGCCCTTCGGAAGGCAGCAGCCGCTCCGGCTCAGTGGGGCCAAACACAGCCACCAGGGGAGTTTGGGTGGCTACTGCTAGGTGCATGGGGGCGCTGTCGGTACACAACAGCAGGGTGGAGCCAGCAATCAAGGCCGCCAGTTGGCCCAGGTGGGGAGGGCGGCTCACCGGCAGATCCGGCAGTTGCGACAGAAAGCCCTCCGCCAGCTGCTCATCTTCTGGCCCCAGCAGCAGCACCAGCGGCAGCTCCGGCCGCTTTTCCCGGAAGCCCTTGATGACCTTGACCCAGCTGGCGGGGGGGTAGATTTTCTGAATTCCCTTCTCCTGGGACAGTTGGCTGGCGCCGGGATGTAACAGCACGTAATCTTGGGCAGCATCCCCCAGCAGGCGCTTGCGTTCCTGCTCGGCCCACTCCAGGTCCGTCTTCTTTAGGCGAACCTGAGGCAGGCCTGCCGTCGCAGTGATGCCAAACCCCTGCAGCAGGTCGTGATACATGCTCGCTGCATATTGGGCCGGCTTCAGGGGCACCGGGTCGGTCAGCCAAGGTCGCCCAGGCCCTGGTGGAGCATAGCCAACCCGCTTCGGGATCCCAGTTAGCCAAAGCAGCAGCTTGACCCCTAAGCTTCTGCCCAGGCTCAGCACCGCATCGTACTGCCGTTCCCGGATTCGCCCCAGCAGATCGCTGATATCTCCCAACGAGAGCTGCTCTTTAAACGGAAAGGTTAGCACCCGATTCACCGAGGGACAAACCTCGTAGGCAGCTGCCGCCCGCGGCTCCACCAACACCTCTAGCTCCGCTTCTGGAAAGCGCTGCCGCAAACTTGCCAGGGTGGGAAAAAAAAGAATTTGGTCGCCAATCCCTCCCGGCACCAAAGCTAGAATTCGGGGGGCCAAAGGGGCTTTGCCGAGAACTGCTTGAGAAGCAACCTGCATAGAACATCCTGTCGATAGCTGTAGCCGACCTAGGGAATCCCTGGCCAGGGACGTACCGCGTTTACTCTATCTCAGATTGGGATAGATTCGGAGTGGGCTGGGATCCCAGCAGTCCACTTGTAGCGAAGATAAGGGAAGAATCACTTGGGGCCAGAGCGTTGTGGACGCCGAAAATCAGCTTTTCCGCCTCAGGGAAGAGGCATAGGCGATTTTAATCGCTGATTTCTCTCTCTGCTACACTGTACATACTGACCTACCTTCGTGAAAAACCTAGCCGGCAGCTAAGCAAGACAAACCAAGCAGAGCCTTGGCATTATGTCCTTGCTTGCGCTAGCGGGACAGGGCTGTGAGAGCTGTCTAGAGGCGGCTTGACAACGCCTTTACGAGTCCAGCAACGGACTGGGTAAGAATTCTCCAGCTTTCTTTAGTTGGTGGGAGTGTCGAAAGCTCTCATCCTCGATAATGGGCTGTGGCCGCTACCTTCCCAAAAGGCAGCACCGTGACGGATGAGCCTATTCCGCTGCTGGACTTGACCTTGCAATACCGCGCTCTGGCTGAAACCCTTCTGCCCGAGGTGGAGGCGTTGCTGGCCTCAGGCCAGTACATCGGGGGAGAGGCGGTGCGGCGTTTTGAGGAGCTATTCTCCCGGTTTCTTGGCGGCGGGGACCTGGAGGCTGTTGGCTGCAATTCCGGCACCGATGCTTTGGTGCTGGCCTTGCGCGCCCTTGGGATCCAAGCAGGTGACGAGGTGATCACCACTGCCTTTAGCTTTTTTGCCTCCGCCGAGGCTATCGACTTGGTGGGGGCACGGCCGGTGTTTGTGGATGTGGATCCCTGCACTTTTAACCTGGATCCCCAGCTTCTGGAAAAGAGCATTTCCCCCCGCACCAAGGCGGTGATCCCGGTGCATCTGTTCGGCCAGGCGGCCAACATGACCGAGATTCTGGCCATCGCGCGGCGACATGGGTTGGCCGTGATAGAAGATTGCGCCCAGGCGGTGGGGGCCTGTTGGGGGGGCAGGCCGGTGGGAACCTGGGGAGATATCGGCTGCTTCAGCTTTTTTCCCACCAAAAACTTGGGGGCAGCAGGGGATGGTGGGGCGGTGGTGACCCGGGATCCACAATTGGCCCGCAAGGTTCGCATTCTTAAAGAACACGGCCAGACTCGCCAATACCAGCACGAGCACATCGGCCTCAACAGCCGCCTCGACGCGCTGCAAGCCGTGATCCTGTCGGTTAAGTTGACCCACCTGCGGGAGTGGAACTGGCGGCGGCAGGGGATTGCCGAGTCCTATCACCGCCTGTTGCAGGGGATCCCTGGGCTGATCCTGCCCCAGGTGGCGGTGGGGGGCAACTCGGTGTGGCACCAGTACACGGTGCGGGTGCCTGGTTCCGACTCGACGGACTCGCGGCGGCGCGACCGGTTGCAAAAGCAGTTGCAGGAGCGGGGCATTGCCAGCCGCGTTTACTACCCCATCCCGCTGCATCTGCAGCCGGTGTACCGCAAAAAGTTGGGGTACAAACCTGGGGATCTGCCCAATGCTGAGCTCTGTGCTGCTCAAGTGTTGTCCTTGCCCTGTTTTCCTGAGTTGACTCTCCAACAACAGGAGCGGGTGGCTGCGGCCATTGCCCAAATCCTCACCGAACAAACCTGCTCCTAGTGCCTGATCCCTTTACGCTGCAAGATACGGGTATTCTTGCGCGGAGGGTTGGGGAGCAAGAATTAGCGGTACAGGGCTGCAGAGGAGGCAGGCAAATGTTATTGAAACTTAGCCAAACGGCACTTCAACTCCTGCAATCGTTGCAGTGGCCGCGGAAGTTGGGGATCCGCCCTCCCCAGTTGTCCTCAAGGCAGCGGGTTCGTTTTCTGCGCCGCTTCCGCTTTACCCGCATCGGGGGGCGGTTTGTTGGGATCACCCTCTTGGTAAGCATTGCCGCCTTCAACACCGGCAACAATCCCCTTTACTTGGTGCTGGGGATGCTGCTCAGCCTCATTCTCCTCAGCGGCATGCTCTCCGAGCTTACCCTCAAAGATCTGGAGGTGAGCCGGCAGTTGCCCAGCCGCATTTTTGCCGGCCAGCCGGTCTTGGTGGGGCTGACGCTGGTCAACCGCAAACGGCGCCTGCCCAGTTTTTCCCTACAGGTCAGCGAGCGCATTGAGGGGCTCAGGCGGGCCGATTGGCCTTCCAGCTACGTTTTGCGCTTGGATCCCGGCGCCAAGCTAGATACCTTCTATCAGCACACTTTTTCACGGCGAGGGGCGTGGCGGCTGCAGGGCTTTGAAATTGCCACCAGCTTTCCCTTTGAACTCTTCCGCAAGGCAGTGGAAATTGAGGATGCGCAGACGGTGATCGTGTTTCCTCGGCCTGCCCCTGTGCAGGGTTTGCTGCTGCCGGATCAGTTCAGCGGCGGCAGCCGGTTGCGCCCTCAGCCGGGCCAGGAGGGGGACTATCTCAGCTTGCGGCCTTATCGTCCCCAAGATGATGTGCGCTCGGTGCACTGGAAGATCTCGGCCAAACGGGATCAACTGGTCGTGCGCGAGCTGGAGCGTCCCCGTTCCCAGGCCATTGTCCTCTGTTTTGAAAACCGCTGGCAGCCGCGGGGAGAAGGCCCTGAAGCGCATCGCAACAAGCTGGAGCGGGCCGTAGAGCGCTGTGCCGGGATCCTCACCTATCTCATCCGGGAAGGCCACCCGGTGGCGTTGGCCACCTTGCAGGAGCGGACTCCTTTCGGAACGGATTTGGCCCATCTAGATTGCCTATTGGCCCTCTTGGCTCAACTGACGTTTGTCGGGGATCCGCAACTCAATTCTCAACTGAAAAGAGAGCCTGATCCCTCTGTCGGGTTTAACCTCACCCCCCAAGATCGCTGTGTGCTGCTGGCCCATCCCGGCCAGGATGGAAAATCTGCCCCGGCCCATCTCATCCACACGGGATCCCTGCTGCAATTTATCCCAATTGAGTGAACCTCAGACTCATTTTGATAGCGGAATCCGTCGGGGAGCGTTTGGAAAGCTTGAGTCGCGGATCTCTTTAAAGCTTTAGGTTGAACTGCTGGAAAAGTGTCTGAGTAGGTAAAGTCTGAGGCTCATGGGAGAGGATTCCAGGGGAGTCAAACTCCGCTACTCTAGCTCCCCAACTTTAGGATCCCTTTATCCCCCTTCCGGGCGGTGGTTGGTGGTGGGGATGTAGATGCGGCTGCCGGCCCACTGCAGTTTTTCTCGCAGGGTGCGGAAGTAGGAGAGGTCTTTTTCTAGGATCAGCAGCTTGGCCGGCAGGTGAGCCCGTTGAATTTGTACCCACTGGCCGGGGTTGACCGATTGGGCCAAGACGCCATCGCTCCAGAGGCGGGTCAGCCCTTCCGGATCGGCAAGGGGCCAGATCTCCACCGTAGCCGTGCCGCCGATGACGATGGGACGGCTGGACAAGCTGAGGGGACAGATGGGGGTGATGATGATGGCCTCAAAGCTGGGCTCCAGAATGGGGCCGTTGGCTGCCAGGGTGTAGGAGGTGGATCCCGTCGGTGTAGCCACCAGCACACCATCCCCGTGGTACTGATCCAAAATCTCGCCATTGACTTCGATTTCCAGGATGGCGGCGGGCAGGCGTTCCCGGTTGATGGGCTTGAGGCACATTTCGTTGAGGGCGTAGTACACGTCACTGACCGGGCGGCCCTGCCGCTTGCCCTCGCCAGGAATAGCCCCCTGCCCCAGTTGCACTTGCTCCCAAATCTGGGCCTGCAACATCATCCGGGCTTGCAGGACGAAGTCTCCGGCCTGGATGCGATCCCAGGGATCCTGGTGCAGCACCCGCTCTGACTGGGCCAAAAACCCCAGCCTGCCCCCCGACTGAATGGGCAAAATGGGGATCCCATGGGGGGCCAGGTGGCGGGCCGCCGCCAACACCGACCCATCTCCCCCCAGTACCACAGCTAGGTCGATGGGATCGGAAGTGGCCTCCAGGAAGACCGGGTAGGGGTTGTGGTGCAAGCCGGTGGGGGCTGTTAGCACCGTAACGCCGCGCCGGCGCAACTGCTCCGCACACAGTTGACAGGCGGCCTTGCTCTCCCGATCCCCCTCTTTGTAGGCAATCACCACCAAGCCCAAGTCCATAAGCCCTCGCGCAGGGATCCCTTCCGATCATCCCCCTTTGGGCTGAAGGTTGCCCAGAAGGCTGAATTTCCCCCAGCATTCCCTTGCGCTTTTTTCACATTTACTGGAGATCCTTAAAAAAATCTCTAAATAGTCATTCCAAATGGTAATAAAAAACGGCTTGTCGCAACGCTGTCGCGCACGCGCTGGCGGCGCAAAGCGCTATCCCTAACTCCCCTCTCCCTTTGGGAGAGGGTCTGGGGGTGAGGGGGGCTGGGAGAGGGGCTGGAGGTGGTCGCGCCGGCGGCGCGGAGCGCTTGGGCCTCCAGAGAGTCAAAGATTGGGATCCCTGAAGTTGGACTGAGCAATGGGCGGGTATGAATTCCAGCAATTGGTTTATCGTATGGACATCTTGGCCTGAGCTGCCTTTTCTTGCGCCTGCAAACCTATGTCTTTTGATCTCACCAATCGCATTTTGGGCGGTCGCTACCGGCTAATTCAAGAAATCGGTGGTGGCGGCATGGGATCCGTCTTTCGCGCCTTGGACTTACACAACAACCACCAAGAGGTGGCGGTCAAGATCCTGCACGCGCCCTTGCTGCTGAGCCGGGGCGACGCCCAGATCGATTTGCGCCGCCGCTTTGCCGAAGAGATCCGCATCAGCATCCTTCTGGGACAGCATCCCCGCATCGTCAAAGTTTTGGATCACGGCCAAGAGGGCGAGCAAGCCTACCTGGTGATGGAGTACCTCAAGGGGCAGGATCTGGGCAAGCTGATGCGGGAAAAAGGGGCTCTGCCGCTTCGGCAAGTCATTCGGTTGGCCCTGCAGGCTTGTGAAGGGCTGCACTTTGCCCACACGTTCCGCGCCAAGGTAGATGGCCGCGAGATTCGGGGCGTGATTCACCGCGACATCAAGCCCAGCAACCTGTTTCTCGAGCAAGTCTTGCAAGAGGGCCAACTCACGTCTCAACTGAAAATCCTCGACTTCGGCGTGGCCAAGACCCTGGCGGATCACACCCTCAGCCTAGGCACCCACAAAGGGGGCGGATTTATCGGCACGGCCCGTTACGCCTCTCCTGAACAGATACGGGGCAAGTCTCTGGATGCCCGCTCGGATATCTACTCGTTTGGGGTGGTGCTCTACGAGATGCTGACGGGATCCATGCCCTTTCAATTGGAAACCGACTCGTTGCACAGTTGGATCCACGCCCATTGCTACGAAAGCCCCCTTGAGATCAACCCGGAGACAACTCCGCAGCCGATCCCGCCCGCCTTGGCAGCGGTGGTGATGGATTGCCTGAAGAAAAACCCGGACGAACGCCCGCAGACGATGCAGGAGCTGGGGGAGCGGCTGCTGCAGGCCTATGAGCTGACGGTGGCCACTCAACTCCCCAGCAGCCAGGCCAGTACCGTGATTCTTCCCACCGGCGGTGCCAAGGCTCAAAACGAGGCTCCACCCTCTTCCGATCCCAGACCGCCGATCAAAACCACCGGCAATACAGGATCGGCTTCTGGAGCCTTTGAAGACATCCGCGATGAAGATCTGGATCTTGTCGAAGATGAGCCCATCCCGCCTGCAGGTGCAGGGATCCCCTATTACATCGCCGAGCGGGAACCTCTCCCCTCAGATCCCTCGGCAGAAGCTGCGCCGGATCCCTCCCCCAAAGTTGAAGGCGAAACTGCCGAAACGCCCTCTACAGTCATCCAGGCCAGCAACACGCTTCCGGCTGCTCCCCCTCAGGATCCCCCCGTCCCACCACGAACGGATACTCCCCCTACCCGTCCCCTGCCGCAAGCCGCCCCCCCAACGGTTCTCCAGCCTTCCGGCAGCAGCCTAAAGTGGGTCTTGGCCGGGGGAGGCGCTGTGGCTTTGTTGGCCGCCTTTTGGCTCTGGCCGCGCCCAACAATCCGCGATACTCAGGAAGAGCCGGAGCCGATTTCTACCGCTGAAGTCACCCCAACACCTACCCCCCCCCCCCCCCCCCCCCCCCCCCCCCCCCCCCCCCCC
>NZ_JANSHP010000103.1:0-39611 GCF_047502605.1 Synechococcus sp. RC10A2 | reverse complement strand
TTAGTTCCGTAAGACAATATGTTGTTCAGTAAATTCAGGACTAGAGGCTTGCCCTTTTGCCGGGCAATCTCCACCATGCGGGCGGAGAGATCCACACCCCGCAACTATCCAACGTAGGAGCGCACCTGGGATCCCGCCAGGCCGGTGCCACAGCCCAGATCCAGCGCCCGCTCAAACCAAGGAGACGCTCCCCCTGCGGCAGCCAGGATCCCTTGCCGCACAGCCTGTGGCCCCTGGTAGTTCAGTTTTTCCAGCAAATGCTGCTCAAAGCGGGGCGCATATTCGTCAAATAGACGTCGCACCCACTCCGGAGGAGTCCTGTCGGGCAGGGGCAGCTCCCCCACAATGGCCAGCATGTAGCGGGCATCGCTGTGTTCGGGCTGCAGGGCGAGCGCCCGCCGAAACCAAGAGCTGGCCACCTCCACTTGTCCCTGCTTCCAAAAGCCCATGCCGATCTGCTAAGGAATGTCTGCCTCTTGCTGGGATCCCTGCCAGGCCTGCAAATAATGGGCCAGAGCCGCCTCGTATTCTCCTCGCATCTGCAGCAGGTCGGCCAGCCCCACCCGCGCCATCAGCAGCGCTGGATCCCGGGCCAGGGCTTGCTCGAAGAGCCGTTGCGCCTGCTTTTTCTCGCCCATCTGCCGCAGTACTCCCCCCAGCAGCGCATGAACCTCAGCGGCCAAGCTGGCGGGAGCAGCAGGGGGACAGGCCACGATGGCCTGTTGGTAGTGCAGCATGGCGGCAGGGTAGCGACCGGATCCCTCCTCGATGCGCCCCAAAAGAGCATGGGCTTGCGTCAAGGCAATGGCCTCTTCCAGATCAGACCGGTCGGCAGCGGCGAGGATCTGCTCACAGAGCTGCCGGCAGCCAGCCCATTCCCCCCGCCGGAAGCGGCCTGCCGCCTGTCGGGCCGAGAGGAGCGGCTGTTTTTTCGCCGGTTTTCCAAAGCCCTTAGCCATCTCCCCAGTGTAGGAGAACCTAGCTTTCTCTCACGATATGCCCACGATAGGGGCATTCCAAATTGGCGACAATCTTGAGCACTCCCCAGTTGGGGATCGACACAACAGACAGCTTCGCTATGCTCTGGAACCTGGGTCTGGTTGCGGCTTGGGATGGGTGTAAGGTTGCTCCTCTCAGGCTGTGGCCATGGCCTTCGCGGCCTTTAAAATGAGGTAATCCAACATGCCGGTGTTCTCTTCGCCGCGGTAGTTAAAAGTGGAGCGCACCAGCCACAGCCCCTTCCGAGTTCGGCAACAGAGGTTGAGCAGCGTGCGAGCCAGGATTTGGTGACGTGCCTGTAGGTCTTGGGCTGCATTGAAAACCTCCCCATCCCACTCCGGCGTCAGCACACGGCTGTTGTAAAGCACACGCCAAAGAGAACGGGACCAAAGCGGATTCGTGATGTCGAACCAGAACTGATAATCCGCCTGCAAACCTCGGTTGATATAGGCCACCGGCGTCGCCACCACGAGGTAGCGGGAATAGTCGGGCTCGAAGCGGCTGTTGCTGGGGGTTTGTCCCGAGCGGATCATGGCCAAAAAGGCACGATCCTCTTCCGCAGGAAAGGCCCGGCGAAACCGTTGTGCCGCGTCGATCAGCGCTTGCAGCAGCTCTTGGTCTTGGGGCAAATCCATCCCCTGGGCTAGGTGCTCGGCGAAAAACCGCTGGAAGAAAGCGGCCAGGGAGGGCCCGCCGCGGTAGCTGCGCAGCCAATCCAGCAGCTTCTGGTAGCGCTCCAGGTTGGCAAACCCCACCCGCTCCGGCTGTCGCACGGCGGTCTTGGGCCGCAGGGAACGCCCTACCGGGTCAAGGGTATCTTCGGCCAGCAAAGCCGCCCGGATGGGATCCAGATCCAACACCCTGCCCAGGAGCAGTCGCCAGGCCGGCAAGGTGGGAAAAGCTCCCCACTCGGGATGGGCCACTTCCGCCGCCGTCAGCAAAGCCCGCACCAGTGGGTAGCGGATCAACGCCGGGAAAGGGGCGATCGGCAAGACCTCCGGCAACTGCTCCTGCAAGCTCAAGCTCACCCCCGCATCCATGCGAGGCAGCAGGACGGCGATGCGAGAGGCCGGGATCCCGGCCCGCAAAAGCTGCCGGATCTGGGCAACCATCGCCTCCACCGCCGCGAATTGGGTCTCGCCCTCCAGCACCTGCACCCTTGGCAGCCTCTCTGCCAGAGGCTCCGTCAGGGGATGGTCAAACCGCGGATCCAGCACCCGCGCAATCTGCAGTCCCAGGCGGATCATGCCGGCTGAGCCGCGGTAGCTCCCCTCCAGAAGCTGAACCTGGGTGTTTTCCCTCAGAAAGCGAGCCACGGCCTCTGGGATCCCCGTCAAAGAGACCCCGCCGCCGATGGTATAGCTGAAAAACTGGCTTTGCAGATGGGCTTGCCCTTGCCGGTAAAACTCCAGCGCCACCCCGCAACTGTCCTCCGCCTGATCCACGATCAGGTGATCCCACTCCTGCCAAAACTCCGCCAGCGGCAGGATGTGCTCGCCAAACAGCCGGATTTGCAGGCCGAAGTCCAGGGATCCCAGCCGCAACCCCACCTCCCACAGCCGCTCCACACAACAGCCCATCGCCTGCAAGGCCTCTGCCCGCCCCGGATCCCCCTCCGCCGGCCAGGCCGCCGCCAGCCGGGATCCCACCGCTTCCGCCGCCAAACCCGAAGCCCCCGCAATATAGGCAGCGCTGCTGATCTGATCCCAAATCTGGAACTCCTCCAGCCCAAGATCGGCAAAGACCTCCCCATGCCGCGGACACAAAGCACAGGCTCGCCCACAGAGAAATTGGGCCAGATCCTTGGCCAAGGGAATTGGCTCAAACGAGCGCGGCAACTGGGGAACCCGCTCGCACACCTGCGGCCAGTGATCGGCCAGAGAGCGCCCCACCCGCTGCAAAAACGTCTCGATCCGCCACGGGCCCACCCAGCTCGAGCTGAGCTGCTGTAAGCGCCGCAACACCCCCTCTGCCTGCCGCTGGCTGCGCACCAAAAACAAGATCCGGCCCGGATCGGTTCCCGCCCGCAACAAATCCAGGTAGCGATCTACACAAGCCTGGGTCAGCCCGCTGCCCGCCCACCCCATCACACTCCTAAAAGGAGGTGGCTCTTGCCGTCGATAGCTCTTTTCGCCCACCAGAGCGGCTTTCACAGTCGCTGCCCCCCGACCGAGCCATTTTCTCGGCAAAATCTGGACAAACAGGTCTTCACCTCATTATGATGTACTACTGTTGCCAATTAAGTCCGCCCGCTCTGACGACGGCTCTCGGCAACCTAGCGTACTGCTAAACCAGATACTGCCTCTTTGCAGGTAAGTCTGAGCAGTCTTTGAAAGCAGTTTGGCGTGTGATTTGAGGGTGAATTAAGCAAAGGGAGCAGCGCTGCTGGCGCTGTTTGGCCTGCGGGGATCCAAAGATTCCTTTTCGTTGCTTTTTCGCCTGAGCGGGCAGCCTCAGCTAGTCCTGAGCTTCCTGCTGCCGCGCCGTTGCTGCCTGGATCCGGCTCATTGAGCCAGTTGCAAGCTGACAGAAGCGAGTCGCAGAGGCTCGAGAGGAGGTTCTCGTGGCGCTTGGCATCCTTGGAAGAAAAGTCAGCATGACCCAGATCTTCTCTCCGGAAGGGTTGGCCATTCCGGTCACGGTCGTGCAGGCGGGGCCTTGCACGGTAACCCAGATCAAGACCCAAGCCACAGACGGCTACAACGCCGTGCAGTTGGGCTACTGGCCC
Source organism: Synechococcus sp. RC10A2 (assembly GCF_047502605.1). Lineage (NCBI taxonomy): Bacteria > Bacillati > Cyanobacteriota > Cyanophyceae > Synechococcales > Synechococcaceae > Synechococcus > Synechococcus sp. RC10A2. The sequence goes on along the minus strand of NZ_JANSHP010000103.1, from coordinate 35,884 downwards.
ACCGCCGAAAAGCACCTCACGCGAGCCCAGCGGGGCCACCTGAGCAAAGCGGGGGTGACGGAGCTGCTGCGCCACCTGCGCGAGTTCCGGGTCGACCAGCCAGAAGCTTACCAGTTGGGGCAAAAGATCACCGTCGAGATCTTCTCTCCGGGCCAGTTGCTGGATGTAGCCGGCACTTCCATCGGGCGGGGGTTTGCCGGCTACCAGAAGCGGCACCACTTTGGTCGCGGCCCCATGTCTCACGGCTCCAAGAACCACCGCCGACCGGGTTCTGTTGGCGCCGGCACAACCCCTGGCCGCGTGTTTCCGGGGCTACGCATGGCGGGCCGGATGGGAGGCTGCCGCGTCACCATTCGCAAACTGCAGTTGGTGCAGGTGGATCCGGAGCGGAACTTGCTGATCATCAAGGGCTCTGTGCCCGGCGTGGAAGGGGGGCTGCTGGAGATTACCCCTGCCAAGCAGGTGGGCAACAAACGCTAGGAAAGGGATCCCTGGCAAAGGCTGACCAGCATCTGCAAAGACGAGGAAACCATGGCAAGTTGTGTGGTGAAAAATTGGCAAGGGGAAACGGTGGGCAGCGCGGAGCTAAGCCTCAAAGTTGCCCGTCCCGAAACGGCCTCCCACATCCTCTATCTAGCTCTTCGCCGGCAGATGACCAACGCCCGCCAAGGCAACGCCCACACCAAGACCCGGGCTGAGGTGCGCGGTGGCGGCCGCAAGCCCTGGAGGCAAAAAGGCACCGGCCGGGCCCGCGCCGGCTCCATTCGCTCCCCCCTTTGGCGCAAGGGTGGAGTGATCTTCGGCCCCCGCAAGCGGGAGTACAACCTGGCCATGAACCGCAAAGAGCGGCAACTGGCTCTGCGCACTGCCCTGCAAAGCCGGGTGGAAGACCTGATCGTGGTGGAAGATTTCCAGGATCAGCTCAACCCGCCCAAGACTCGCGCCGTGGCCCAAGCTCTGCTGCGCTGGGGGGTGATGGAGGATCAGTCGGCACTGCTTATCGTCGCCGAGCGCTCGGAAGCCGTCGAGCGAGCCGTACGCAACATCGCCCGCGTCAAGCTGATCGGCCTGGATCAGCTCAATGTCTTTGATCTGCTCAACGTCGATTGGGTGCTGATTACCACCTCTGCCCTGGAGAAGCTCAAGGCCCGCTGGGGATCCGGCGCGGCAGCAGCAGCTCCAACCCAAGCCGATCGCCTTGAAGATCAGGCTCAGGCGGCAGAGCGAGAAGCTCGGCCAGTCGAACAAGCAGAAGGTCAAAGCCAGGAGCAGGAAGAGCAAGCAGAAGCTCAAGCCCAGCCAGAGGCTCCCCCGGCGCAGGCTGATCAGGCTAATCAAGTAGCTCTAGCAAACCCACAAGTTCAGGAAACCCAGGAAGAAGAGCTGGCCCAAGCACAAGAGCGAGAAGTTCAGGGACAAGCGGAACTAGCCCAAGAAGCAGAGCCCCTTGCCCAGCCGCCAGCTGGCGAGGAGGCCGAAACAGCCGCAGCAGAGGAGGAAGACAATGACTGAGAGCAAGCGGATCCTGGCCGATGTCCTGTTGCGTCCCGTCATCACCGAAAAGGCAACTGCCCTGATGGAACAGCGCAAATACGTCTTTGAAGTGATGCCCACTGCCACCAAGCCGCTCATCCGAGCTGCCGTCGAGGAGATGTTTGGGGTGCGGGTCACCGCCGTCAACACCCTTAAACTGCCCCGCAAGCAGCGGCGGGTAGGCCGTTCTGTCGGCTATCGCAGCCGTCCCAAGCGAGCCATCGTGACCTTGGCCGAAGGCGACTCCATCACCCTCTTCCCCGACACCTAACCAAACCCCTCTTCCCGCTTCGAGTTTTATTGCCACCCGTCCTTCACCCCCCCTCGAGCCATGGGCATTCGTACCTTCCGACCCTATACCCCCAGCACCCGCCACATGACGGTCTCCAACTTCGAGGAGCTGTCGCGGGACGAAAACGGCAAGCGGCCCAGACCGGAGAAGTCGCTGCTGCAATTCATCCACCGCAAAAAAGGGCGCAACAACCGCGGCGTCATCACCTGCCGCCACCGAGGCGGCGGCCACAAGCGGCTCTACCGCATCATCGACTTCCGCCGCGACAAGCGCGGGATCCCGGCCACCGTCAAGACCATCGAGTACGATCCCAACCGCAGCGCCCGCATCTGCTTGGTGGAATACGAAGATGGCGAGAAGCGATACATCCTCGCTCCCCGCAACCTCGAGGTGGGAGCCACCATTATGGCGGGGCCCGATGCCCCCTTTGAGCTTGGCAACGCCATGCCCCTGGAGCGGATCCCGCTGGGGACGGTGGTTCACAACGTGGAGCTGTATCCCGGCCGCGGTGGGCAAATTGTTCGCGCCGCCGGGGCCGGCGCCCAAGTAGTAGCCAAAGAGGGCAAGTATGTCTCCCTCAAGCTGCCCTCCGGCGAAGTCCGCATGATCCGAGGCGAGTGCTACGCCACCATCGGCCAAGTGGGAAATGTTGACCACAGCAACCTCAGCCTCGGCAAAGCGGGGCGTAGCCGCTGGCTAGGTCGCCGTCCCCACGTGCGCGGCTCGGTGATGAACCCTGTCGATCACCCCCATGGCGGTGGGGAAGGAAAAGCCCCCATCGGCCGCAGCACCCCTGTCACCCCCTGGGGCAAGCCCACCCTGGGATACAAAACCCGCAAACGCAACAAACCCAGCAACAAGTTCATCGTGCGCGGTCGCCGTCGTGGCGGCCGCCGGGACAAGAGCGGGAGGGCCGCTCAATAAGAGTCCGGCCATCTGCTGCGCCCCTGAATTTTCTTTTTCTTTCGACCCTTACCAGCTTGCCAGACTGTTGAGGTTGCTATGGGACGTTCACTCAAAAAAGGCCCTTTTGTCGATGCCAAGCTGCTTCTCAAAATCGAGAAGATGAACGAGCGCAATGAGAAGCACATGATCAAAACCTGGTCGCGAGCCAGCACCATCCTGCCCGTCATGATCGGCCACACCATCGCCGTGCACAACGGCAAGCAGCACGTGCCCATCTACATCACCGATCAGATGGTGGGCCACAAGCTGGGGGAGTTCGTCCCCACCCGTACCTTTCGCGGCCACGCGGGCAGTGACAAAAAAGCTGCCCGCCGTTAAGTCCAGCAACGAACAGAAGAGGCAATAAGCTAGGAGAGCGCCATGGCCGATCCATCCCCTGAAATCAAAGCGGTAGCTCGCTACATCCGCATGTCCCCCTATAAGGTGCGGCGCGTGCTGAACCAGATCCGGGGGCGCACCTATGCCGATGCCCTGATCCTGTTGGAGTTCATGCCCTACGCCGCCTGTGAGCCGGTTCGCAAGGTGCTGCGCTCGGCGGTGGCCAATGCCGAACACAACAACGGCCTGGATCCTCGGGACCTGGTCATCAGCAAGGCCTACGCTGACCAGGGGCCGACGCTGAAGCGATTTCGCCCCCGCGCCCAAGGTCGTGCCTACCCAATCCGCAAGCGCACCTGCCACATTACCATCGCCGTCCGGCCCATAGAACCTGAAGCGGCGACGGCCTCCTAGACGCCTGTACCCCCAGACTTTACCCCTCAACTGACACCACCATGGGACAGAAGATTCACCCCACCGGTTTCCGCCTCGGCGTTATTAAGGAACATCGCAGCCGCTGGTTTGCCGATCCAGCTCGCTACCCAGCCCTGCTGCGAGAGGACGATCTCATCCGCGCCTACCTGACCAAGCAGTTGAGCAGCGCCGGCCTGGCCGACATTCAAATTGAACGCAAAGCGGATCAGATCGACCTCGAGATCCGAGCCGCTCGCCCTGGAGTGGTGGTTGGTCGTGGGGGATCCGGCCTCGACGCCCTGCGCCAGGGCCTGCAGAAAGAGCTGAGCTCACACGGTAGCCCCGAGCGAACCATTCGCATCAATGTAGTAGAGGTCACCCGTGCCGATGCCGAGGCGGTTTTGCTGGCAGAAAACATCGCCCAGCAGTTGGAGCGGCGGATCGCCTTTCGCCGCATCGTGCGCCAGGTCATCCAGCGGGCCCAGCGGGCGGGGGTGCAAGGGATCAAAATTCAAATTGCCGGGCGGCTGAACGGAGCCGAGATCGCCCGCACCGAATGGACCCGGGAAGGGCGGATCCCTTTGCACACCCTGCGGGCAGATATCGACTATGCCGACCACATCGCTCAGACCACCTTTGGTGTCATTGGGGTCAAGGTCTGGGTTTTCAAAGGAGAAGTTCTCCCCGGGCAGGAACGGCCCGAACAAAAAGTTCCCCTGCAACAGCCCAAGCGGCGGCAGCAGCGGCGGCGGCCCACTTTTGAAGACCGCTCAGCAGTGGAGGCCTGAGGGCCAGCACCCGAAAATCCAGGGATCCCCATCGCAGTTGATTTAAGGAACGGCCATGTTAAGCCCCAAACGAACCAAATACCGCAAGCAACAGCGCGGGCGCATGAAAGGCAAAGCGACTCGCGGCAACCGCATCAACTTTGGGGAATACGGCCTTGTGGCTCTAGAACCCGCCTGGATCACCGCGCGGCAGATCGAGGCCAGCCGTCGGGCCATGGCCCGCTACGTCCGGCGGGGAGGCCAAATCTGGATCCGCATCTTTCCCGACAAGCCCGTTACCCAACGGCCTGCCGAAACCCGCATGGGATCCGGCAAAGGCAACCCCGAATACTGGGTTTGCGTCGTCAAGCCGGGCCGTATCCTCTTCGAGATGGGAGGAGTTCCTGAAGCCACGGCCCGAGAGGCGATGCGCCTTGCCGCCCAAAAGCTGCCGATCAAAGTCAAGTTTGTAACCAAGGCTAACTTTGAGGAGCCGGAACCTGTTCAGAAAGCAGCTCCAGAAACAACAGAAGTAGCAGCCAGCGCTATTTGAGGGAGGAGAGTTGAGCCATGCCCATGCCTAAAATTGCCGACGCTCGCGCCCTATCCGACGAAGAATTGAGCCAGGAGATCTACGCCGTCAAGAAAGAGCTGTTCGAGCTGCGTTTGCAGCAGGCCACGCGGCAGTTGAACCAGCCCCATCTCATTCGCCTGCGCAAACACAAGCTGGCCCAACTGCTGACCGTTGAGTCAGAGCGCAAGCGCGGCAAGTCCTTGTCCTCAACTCAGACCCAGAAGGAGGAGTAATGCCTGCTCGCGAAAAGATCGGCGTTGTCGTCAGCAACAAGATGCAAAAGACAGTGGTCGTTGCTGTGGAAAACCGGGTTGCCCACCCCAAATACGGCAAAATCGTCGTCAAAACCAAAAAGTTTAAGGCCCACGACGAAGAGAACCGCTGTCAAGAAGGGGATCTGGTGCGCATTACGGAAACCCGTCCCCTCAGCCGCACCAAGCGTTGGCGAGTGGCCGAAATCATACGGGAGGTCAAGAAACTATGATTCAGCAGCAGACCATGTTAACGGTAGCTGACAACACCGGCGCCCGCAAGCTGATGTGCATCCGCGTCCTGGGCAGCAGTGGCCGTCGCTACGCCAGCCTGGGAGATGTGATCGTTGGCGTCGTCAAAGACGCCCTGCCCAATATGCCGGTCAAAAAATCCGACGTCGTCAAGGCTGTGGTCATCCGCACCGTCGATACGGTACGCCGCCCCGACGGCATGTGCATCCGCTTCGACGACAACGCTGCCGTGATCATCAACGACGACGGCAACCCCCGCGGAACCCGCGTTTTCGGCCCTGTAGCCCGCGAGCTGCGGGAGAAAAACTTCACCAAGATCATCTCCCTTGCCCCGGAGGTTCTGTAATGGTTCGTCCCCTCAAGCCCAGCCAAATTCGACGGCTGATTCGGCAGACCGGCGTTCGCAAGCACCGCAACAGCCTACGCTACAAAATGCGCATCAAGAAGGGAGATACCGTCCAGGTGATCTCCGGCGACGACAAAGGCAAAATCGGCGAGGTGCTGCAGGTTTTTCCCGAACGCAACATGGTCTTGGTGGAAGGGGTAAACATAGTAACCTACCACCGCAAGCCGCAACGGGAAGGCGAAAGTGGTCGCATCGAGACCAAAGAAGCCCCGATCCACGCCTGCAAGGTGATGCTCTATTCCAAGAAGCAGGAAGTGGCCAGCCGTATTGGCTATCAAATCACCGCCGATGGCCGCAAAGTCCGTGTCCTCAAGAAAACCGGCGAGATCCTCGACTAGCCGTCCCTTTTTCGATAGAGCTCTGACCCAGCCCAGAGCCCCCAGGAGAACCGACCATGCCCCAGCGTCTGCAAATCCTCTACAACACCGTCATCGTTCCCAAGCTGCAAAAAGAGTTGGGCTACACCAACATCCATCAGGTGCCGCGTCTGGAAAAGATCGTGATCAATCGCGGCCTGGGAGATGCCTCCCAAAACGCCAAGGCCCTGGAATCCTCCATCGCCGAGATCAGCGCCATCACGGGCCAGCGTCCGGTGATTACCCGCGCCAAAAAGGCGATTGCCAGTTTCAAAATCCGCAAGGGCATGCCGGTTGGCCTGATGGTGACCCTGCGGCGGGAGCGCATGTACGCGTTTTTGGATCGGCTGATCAACATTGCCCTCCCTCGTATCCGCGACTTCCGTGGCGTCAGCCCCAAATCTTTTGATGGGCGGGGCAACTACACCCTTGGTATTCGCGAGCAACTGATCTTCCCCGAAATCAACTACGACTCTGTAGACCAGATCAGAGGTATGGACATCTCCATTGTGACCACCGCCGAAACCGACGAAGAGGGCCGTGCCCTGCTCAAAGAGTTTGGCATGCCCTTTGCCTCTTAAGGTTTGCCCATCTGCAATTGTCTCGACTTGATCGATCTTCCGAGGAGCACCGACCCACCCATGGCCCACACCAACGACACGATCGCCGACATGCTCACCCGCATTCGCAATGCCACCATGGCTCGGCATGAATCGGTGGCGGTCCCGGCCACACGCATGACCCGCAGCATCGCTCGCGTTCTTCATGAGGAAGGTTTTGTGAGCGACTGGAAGGAAGAGGGAGAAGGGATCCACGCTCAGCTTGTGTTGCGGTTGAAGTACAAGGGCAAAGGTCGTAAGCCGATCATCAATGGCCTGAAGCGGGTGAGCCGGCCCGGGCTGCGAGTTTACTGCAACCACAAAGAACTGCCTCGGGTGTTGGGAGGAATTGGGATTGCCATCATCTCCACCTCCAACGGCATCATGACCGACCGGGATGCTCGCAAGCAGGGCATCGGCGGCGAAGTGCTCTGCTACGTCTATTGAGTTGTTCTCTTGCCAGGAGTTGGCCCATGTCTCGCATTGGCAAACGCCCCATCGCCCTTCCTGCCAAGGTAGAGGTTCAGATCGAGGGGCAGCAGATCTCGGTAAAAGGCCCGAAGGGAGAACTGTCTCGCAGTTTGCCCCCCTTGATTGCGGTGCATCAAGAAGCCCAGACGCTCAAGGTCAGCCGGGTCAACGAGTCTCGCCCGGCCCGCCAACTGCACGGCCTCTGCCGCACCTTGGTTGCCAACATGGTGGACGGCGTATCTAGGGGATTTGAGCGCAGGCTGGAATTGGTGGGTGTGGGCTACCGGGCTTCCACCCAGGGCAACAAGTTAATCTTGAACGTTGGCTACAGCCACCCAGTGGAGATCCCTTTCCCGCCAGGGATCCAAATAGCGGTTGAGGGCAACAACGTCATCGTCGTCTCAGGTATCGACAAAGAGCTGGTGGGCAACACGGCGGCGCGGATTCGGGCCGTCCGTCCGCCAGAGCCCTACAAGGGCAAAGGGATTCGCTATGTAGGGGAACAGGTTCGTCGCAAAGCAGGTAAATCCGGGAAGGCCAAGAAGTAGCTATGAAAATCACTCGCAAAGCTGCCACCCAACGTCGCCATCGCCGCATTCGCCGCAAGGTCTTCGGGACGCCCGAGCGGCCCCGTTTGGCCGTGTTTCGCTCCCATCGCCACATCTACGCCCAGGTGATCGACGATGTAGCCCAGCACACTTTAGTCTCTGCCTCCACGCTGGACAGGGAGCTGCGGGAAGCCTTCAAAGACATTGGCACGGCCACCCGAGAGGCTGCCGCCGTGGTGGGTCGCTCCGTCGCCCAACGGGCCTTACAGGCAGGCATTTGTCAAGTGGTGTTCGACCGCGGCGGCAAGCTCTACCACGGGCGTGTCCAGGCCCTGGCGGAAGCCGCCCGCGAAGCAGGCTTACAGTTCTAGGCCCTGAGGAGATGGCATATGGCTGAGCAAAGAGAACGTCGCAGAAGCAAAAAGAGCCGCGAAGAGCAGACTAGCGAGTGGCAGGAGCGGGTCATCCAGATCCGGCGCGTCACCAAAGTAGTTAAGGGCGGCAAAAAGCTGAGCTTCCGGGCCGTGGTGGTGGTGGGCAACGAGCGCGGCCAGGTGGGGGTTGGCGTGGGCAAAGCCAACGACGTCATCGGGGCTGTGCGCAAAGGAGTTGTGGATGGCAAAAAGCACCTAATCGAAGTGCCCCTCACCAAGGGTCTGTCTGTACCCCATCCCATGCGGGGATCAGGCGGTGGGGCCACTGTCCTGGTGATGCCGGCAGCTCCCGGGACAGGGGTCATCGCCGGGGGAGCGGTGCGCACGGTTCTGGAGCTGGCGGGCGTGCGCAACAGTCTGGCTAAGCAACTGGGATCCAGCAACCCCCTCAACAACGCCCGTGCCACCATTGACGCGCTGCGGCGGATGCGCACCTTTGAGCAGGTAGCTGAAGATAGAGGGATCGACGTGCGCCGCCTGTTTGGTAAGTAACAGCAAGTTAGCCGGAGGTCAGTATGCGACTAGAAGACATTCGCCCCCAACCAGGTTCGACGCGGCGGCGACGACGCCTGGGCCGTGGCATCGCTGCTGGACAGGGAGCCTCCTGTGGCAAGGGAATGCGGGGACAGAAGGCGCGCAAAGGAGGCGGTCCCCGGCCCGGCTTTGAGGGAGGCCAGACCCCCCTCTATCGGCGGCTGCCCAAGCTCAAGCACTTCCCCCGCTACGTGCGGCGCCCCCAGTACACCCTGATCAACCTGCGCGCTTTGGCCAAGTTGCCCGCTGGCAGCGAGGTCAGCTTGGAAAGCTTGATGGATTTGGGGATCGTGACCACCAACGATGGCCCGCTGAAGATCTTGGGAGACGGGGAAGTGGGCGTGCCCCTGACGATCAGAGCGGCTGCCATCACCCCCTCAGCCCGAGCCAAGGTCGAGGCAGCCGGGGGTCGGGTGGAGCTCGTGGGATCCCAGACTGCTTCCGCTGGATCCTAAAATTGGGCTGCAGTTTGCAGCTTCTCTATTTTGCCGACTTTCCCACCGGCAGCGTAGAGTGGTAAATAGCTCACCTTGCCTTTCCCTTCCGCGAGGTTTTCTAGATTTATGGCTGACCCACGAGGCTCCGCTCCCTCCGCCCAAGAGACCTTCATGCAGATGGCCATGGCTTCTGGCCTGCGCAGACGTCTGTTTCTTACCCTAGGCCTGTTGCTGTTGGTGCGGCTGGGCATTTACATTCCCATCCCCAGTATTGACCGAGCTCGCTTTGCCGCTGAAGCCGCCAACAGCCCTGTGTTTGGCTTTCTGGATGTCTTCTCGGGCGGCGGTATCTCCGCTTTGGGGATCTTCGCCCTCGGCATCCTGCCTTTCATCAACGCCTCCATCATCATGCAACTGCTGGTCTCGGCCATTCCGGCCCTGGAGAACCTGCAGAAAAACGAGGGGGAGCAGGGGCGGCGACAGATTTCCCAGTACACCCGCTACGTTACCCTGATTTGGGCCATCATCCAGGGCATCGGCATCTCCTTCTGGGTGCGGGAGTTCGCCAACACCAGCAACGAGTTGGCCTTTGTGGCCTCCACCACCCTGGCCCTGACGGCAGGTTCCATGTTTGTCATGTGGTTGGGGGAGATGATCACGGAGAAGGGGGTGGGCAGTGGGCCGTCGCTGTTGATCTTCGTCAACATTGTCGCCACGCTGCCCCGCGCTCTGGGCCAGACCATCAGCCTAGCCCGTGCTGATAGCAGCACCATCGGCGGCATCTTGGTGTTGATGGCCGTCTTCCTAGCCACCATTGTCGGCATTGTCTTCGTCCAGGAGGGCAGCCGCAAAATCCCTATTGTCTACGCCAAGCGCCAGGTGGGCAACAAGCTATTCCGTGAGCAGAAGAGCTACCTGCCCCTGCGGCTAAACCAGGGGGGCGTGATGCCGATCATCTTCGCCTACTCGGTGATGTCCCTGCCCTTTGCCTTGGCCCAGTACACCCAGAACCTGACTTTGGTGCAGGTGGCCAACCTTTTGGCCCCTACCTCTTGGTTTTACATTCCCTTCTACTTCGTGCTGATCCTCCTCTTCAGCTATTTCTACGCCTCTTTGATCATTAACCCGGTGGATCTGGCGCAGAACCTGAAGAAGATGGGGGCCAGCATTCCGGGAGTCCGCCCGGGCAAGGCCACTGCTGAGTACATCGAAGGGATCCTCAACCGGCTGACCCTGCTGGGGGCCTTGTTCTTGTGTGCGGTGGCCATCATCCCGACGACGGTGGAGCGGGCGACCGGCATCACCACTTTTCAGGGCTTGGGGGCAACTTCGCTGCTGATCCTGGTGGGGGTGGCGATCGAGACCTCCAAACAGATCCAGACCTACGTCATTTCGCAGCGTTACGAAGGGATGGTCAAGCAATAGTGCCGAGGTTAATCTTTTTGGGGCCGCCGGGAGCGGGCAAGGGCACCCAGGCAGAGCGGCTGGCAGCGATCTACCACACGCCCAAAATTTCTACAGGTGACCTGCTGCGGGCAGAGGTGAAAGCCCAAACGCCGCTGGGGTGCCAGGCTAAGGTGTACATGGATGCGGGAGAGCTGGTGCCTGACGAGGTGTTAATTGGGATGGTGAAGGGCCAGTTGCAACACTCGCCAGCGCAGGGCTGGATCCTGGACGGCTTCCCCCGCACCCTGGCGCAGGCGGAGGCTTTAGAAGAGCTGTTGCGGGAGTTGGGGCAAGACTACGACCACGTTCTCAACCTGGAAGTGCCGGACGACGTGGTGGTGGCACGGCTGTTGGCCCGCGGCAAGGAGCAGGGGCGCAGCGACGATGCCGATGAGGCGGTGATCCTCAAACGCTTGCAGGTGTATCGGGAGCAGACGGCTCCGCTGATCGACTTTTACGAGGCCAGGGGTCGTCTGCGACGGATCGATGGCAACCAGCCGATGGAATCGGTACAAGAACATCTGCGGGCTCTCTTGGAAGGCTTCAGGAGGACAGCGTGATCAAGACGGGGGCGGGAAATCTCTCCCCGCGGCGGGGCATGCAGCTCATTGAGATCAAGTCCCGCCGGGAGGTGGAGAAGATGCGGCGGGCCGGGCGGGTGGTGGCCCAGGTGCTGCAGGAAATTGCCGAGTGTCTGGAGCCAGGCTGGACAACGGCAGACATCGATGCCTATGCCGAGCGGCGGGTAGCGGAGTTGAATGCCCTGCCCAGCTTCAAGGGCTACTACGGCTTTCCCGCCTGTGTCTGTGTCAGCGTCAACCATGAGGTGGTACACGGGATCCCCAGCCCCCGCAAAGTGGTGCAGCCGGGGGACATCGTCAAGGTGGATTTTGGCGCCATGGTCGAAGGCTGGCATGCCGACTCTTGCATCACCATTGGCCTGGAGCCCCTCGGCGATGCCGCCCGCGACCTGATCGACACAGCGGCCAAAGCGCTGCAGACGGGCATTGACCACGTGCGCCACGGCGTCTGGCTGCAGGATGTCTCAGGCGCCATCGAGGACTACATCCAGGGGCGGGGCTACTCCGTGGTGAAGCAGTACGTCGGCCACGGCGTGGGGCGCAACTTGCACGAGGAGCCGCAGTTTCCCCACTACCGCACCCGCGACCTTCCCAATCCCAAGCTGCGCTCCGGCATGACGGTGGCAATCGAGCCGATGGTGAATGCAGGGGGAGAGGCCACGCGGGTGCTCTCGGATGGCTGGACGGTGGTGACGGTGGACGGCTCTTGGTCGGCCCAGTTTGAGCACACGGTCTTGATCACGGACTCTGGGGCTGAGATTTTGACGGATCGCACCCCTTTTCAGTCCTAGGGATCCCTTGCTGAAGGGCGGCAACGGCTAGGATAGAAGAGGTGGAGTATTGTTTCGGCTCTTAACTCGCTCTTAACAGGGCGGGTTTCCTATCGATATTTCTGTTGTGTTGTTTTTTAAGGAGGGTTCCTTGTCTAAAGAAGACGCCATTGAAGTGGAAGGGGTGGTTACCGAGTCCTTGCCCAACGCCATGTTCCGGGTGGACCTGGACAACGGCTTTAACGTCCTTGCCCACATCTCCGGCAAGATCCGCCGCAACTACATCAAGATCTTGCCCGGCGACCGGGTCAAGGTAGAGCTCAGCCCCTATGACCTGAACAAAGGGCGCATCACTTACCGCCTCAAGAAAAAGTAGCCGTCTGGCCTTAGCTGGGGCCGCTGAGCATGAAGGAGCTGAGCCAAGTTCTCAAAACCGGCCTCTGGGTTGCGGCCGGCGGGGTAAGTGCCCTGGCCGTGCTCAACGCCTGGATCGCTTCTCGAACCCAGCCTCTGCCCAGCCTCTTGCCGGGGGAGGAGAGGCACTATTTTTGGCGCGGCCACCGTCTGTTTTACAAGGTTGCGGGATCCGGCCAGCCCTTGTTGCTGCTGCACGGCATCGGGGCCGGCTCTTCCAGCTACGAGTTTCGCGCCGTGATGGCGGAGTTGGGCCAGCACTATCAGGTTTACGCTTTGGATTTGTTGGGTTGGGGCAACTCGGAGCGCCCCGATCTGGAGTACACCGGCCACCTATATGTCCGGATGATCGGGGATTTTGTCGGCCAGGTGATCGGGCGCCCCTGCCACGCCATTGCCAATTCTCTCTCGGCAGGGTTTGTGCTGCGCTCGGCCCGGCTGCAGCCTCAGCACTGGCAGAAGCTGCTGCTCATCGCCCCTCTAGGAGACAACAGCCTTGTCCCCGAGGCGCTAGGGATCCCTTTGGCTGAGGCGGTGTATGGTCTTCTCAGCTTGCCGGTTTTGGGGCTGGCCTTTTACAACGTCATCACCACCCCCTGGAGTGTACGTCTATTTACGGAGCAGAGCCTGTTCTCCCCTGGGTACGCTCTGGATGAGGCGGTGGTGGACTACTACTATCAGGCGGCCCACCAGGCGGGGGCCCAATTTGCCCCCCGTTCTTTTTTGACCGGCAAGCTTAACTTGCCCATTCAGGAGGACTTTCGCGTGGTGGACAAGCCGATGGCTCTGGTCTGGGGAGAAAACAACCGCCTTACTGGATCAGAACAGGCGGAGCGGTATCGTGCCTTGCGCCCAGAGGTGCCGATCTATCGACTGCCAGGGGCTGCTTTTCCCCACATCGAAGCGCCGCAAGCTTTTTTATCGGTGGCTTTGCGCTTTTTGGCCGAGGCCGATCCTGCCCTGCCAACCTAGGGGATCCCCGAGCAGGGAAAACTCACGCCTTTGCCGACTTTTTGCGGCGACTGTCCGGTCAGTCTGGTTTTTTCCAATCCAGGAAGAGTTCTCAGGCTCAGGCGCTCCGGCTGACATGGGGTCACCCCTAGGCCGTCACTTTGGGAGAGAGGAGCGAAGCCGGGCTCAGAGCTCAGGTTGGCTCCCCGGTATTCTCCTCCCAGGGGTCCCTATCCAAAGGGGAGCTGGGAGCGGCCGGGGCAGAGTCAGGAGCTGGCTCGGAAGGGGGGGCTTCTGCTTTGACGTACTCTTGCTCCCATTCTGGCTGCTCGGCAGCAGGAGCAGGCTCGGGCCGACGAGGAGGCGCCGCCTCGGCCTGGGGTTCAGGCTCTGCTTCGGGATATTCCTCTTCTTCGCCCTCGTATTCTTCGTCGTATACTTCCTCGTAGTTTTCCTCGACGGCAGGTTCATCAACGGCCCTGGGCAGGGCGGGGGCGGAGCCAGTGTCGACCAGCCAGGAGGGCTTGCCCAGGCCGAGGGTTTCCAAGATCCCTTTGGTCAGTTGGGCTAGGCGGGTTTCGGCGCCATCGGCCACGATGAGGCGATCGCCGCCGATGGAGACGATTTCATCAGCAGAGAGCAGGTAGGTGCTGAGGATAAAGCCGGGCAAAAAGGTCAGGCCGAGGTTGGAGAGGATCAAACCGGTGATTAGGCCGGAGACGGAGTTGAATTCGAAATCTTTGACTTTTCCAAGGCGGATCCCTTCTTCGGTAATCACCTCGCTGCCGACTACCCGGCTGAGACCCTCCAACTCCAAGTCCTCGAAGACTTCATCGCTGGGGACGAGGATGGCGTCTTGTCCTAGGGCCGTGACCTGCCGCAGCTCCAGAAAACGCGGCGATCCGGCAAAGGCCTTTTCCAGCACTCCTAGCACCAGGACTTGCCTAGCTTCCAGATCTGCCCAAACTTCGCTAACTACTCCAAGCCGGGCGGCATTGGCTTGGCTGATCACCTGCGTTCCCAGAACCTGTGACCGCCGACGAACCTCTGATCGCACCAGCGCAACAGATTCTTTCCCAGTCGTCATGGTGGTTTCCCCGTCGTGAGTCGAAGTGTCCGCGTCAGTGGGCTGGTCATCCGGCCCCAGGCATCAAAATCAAATAGTACCATTGCCTGTCTTCTCCCTAGCGGGCTGCCGGGATCGGATCCTGGACAATTTGCTCGCTCCAGGCCAGAAACCGCTCTGTCATGGCCTGCAGGGAATAGAGCTCTTCTGCGTGCTGTCGGCAGCGGCTTCTAGCGATCTGATCCAGGCGTTCCACCGCTGTTGCCAGAGCTGCCACGTCGTCTGGCTCCACCACCCAGCCGGTCTCGCCATCGCGGACAATTTCCGCCGGCCCGCCGCGGCGGTAGGTGATCACCGGCACACCGCAGGCCAAGGCTTCCACCGCCACCAGGCCGAAGGCTTCCACCCACTTAGGGGTCATGATCAAGGCCGAGCAGTGGCCCAAGAGCCGCTGCATCTGAGAGGTGGGCAAAAACCCCCGGTAATCCAATTGAGCCCGCGGGTACTGTTCTCGAATCTGCTGCCAGTAGGCCGGGTCTTGCAGGTGGCCCAGGATCAGCACCGGCCTCCCCGTCTTCTCGGCCAGGGCGGCGCAGTCTTCCAGGCCCTTTTCGGGGGCAATGCGGCCAACCCAGCACAGGGATCCGTTCCCCTCTGGCACAAACTCGTAGCGGCTGAGGTCGACGCCGCAGGGCAAATAGACAAAGGGATCCCGACCAGCCGCCATCTGGGCCCGGGCAAAGGCAAAGGTCTGGGCTTGGGCTCGCGAGTGTACCGCCAGCCGGCCAGGATAGGTGCGCGCGATGCGCTCCAAGGCCTGGTCAACGGCATCGCTAAGGGAGCCCATGCTGACGATATGGGCCACCGGCGTGCGGAAAAAACCTGTCAGGTAGAACGAGAGCCAGTCGTAGCTCCAGTTCACGATGAGCTCAAACTCATCCTGCAGTTGGGCAGCCCGCCGCCAGAGGTTGGCCAACAGAGAAGGGATGGAAAGGCAAACCGGCTCGTCGCGGCGCTGGCTCTGGGCATAGGGCGGGGGGAGGCCGGCCACCGCCTCGATCACCCCTTCCGGCAAGTCGACACTGCAGGAGCCCTCAGGGGCCAGCACGCGCACTTGGGCTCCCCTCTCAAGCAGGCTCCGCGCCAAGTTGACAAGGTTGAGCTCCACCCCGCCGCCAGCTCCCGATCCCAGGGGCCCAACGGGGGTGGAGACAAACAAGAAGCGGTAGGTACGAGGCATGGGCGCCCTAGCAGGCTCGACCCCTTGCTGGCTAGTCTGGTTGACCCTGGGGGGACAAGGTCAGGTTCTGGCCACGAAGATTTCCCCTTTCTCCACCTTAACTTTGTAGGCGGTCAGGTCGGCATTGGCCGGGCCACGGGTACGGCTGCCATCGGCGGCAAAAACTGAGCCATGGCAGGGGCAGACGAAGTTCTCCCCCCGCCAGTCCACGTCGCAGCCGGCATGGGGACAGGCTGCATCCAGAGCCAGCAGCGAGTCTTCCTTTTGGGGATCCCCGACTAGCCAAAGGGTGGCGGTGTTTTTCCCAAAGGCGTCTTCTACCTTGAAGGGGCCTTCTTTAAGATCTTCTAGCGTTGCCACTTTAACGAACTCCGGCTCAGCCGCTTTGGGGCCCGAAGCAGCACCCTGGGCAATGGCACGGTTAAAACGGCGCTGAGCCAAGGCAGGCAACAGGCCCACCAGCGAGCCAAAACCAAGCGCCAGCCAACGAAGAAAACCGCGACGATTGTTGTACATGGCCATGTGTCCTGAGATGGATGCAAGGTGTCGGTTAGGAACCAATCCAAGCGTGGCCTCCCAAACGGGACGCTAGCCCGGCGGCTCCTCTTAATATTTTGTTACACTAGGACAGCTTCAGCCAGCGCGAAACCGCACTTTTATGGGATTCTGGCGAAGGTCGGTCGGGCCTGTCCCTAGATTATGGGGAAGAACCGCCCACCCCTTCTAAGCATCGCCAGTCGGTTTCTTGGTCTGAGAGTGGGGAGGGTGTCAACGGGCTTGCTGTGGAGGGGGGATAGGTCGGAAATATCTTGGAGCAATCGCAGTCCCACTCACGAGATCTCGCGAAGGTAGCGGCGGCGCTCCTCGTATTCGGCGCGGGTAATCAAGCCCTGCTTCAACTGGATCTCCAACTGCTGCTCGGGATCCCGGACTTCCCGACTTTTCGCACTGGTCCAGTCCAGCTCGATGAGATCTCGATTGAAGCGAAAATCGAAGTCCTCATTGGTCATGGTGAGAAACCACAGCCCTTCCAGCAAACAAAGGGCGCGTACCCCGTAGCCGAGGAGCTGCAACGGGATGGAAGGAACGAACACCATCAGCCCCAGCACCAAGTAGCCCCAGCCCCAGCGCCTGTGGCCCATGTAAAAACGCTGCAGCCCTGGGATCAGCACCCCCAGCACCGCCAGCCAACCGGCCACCTCGCGCACCAGGCGCTGACGTTTCTGAAGGGGGGTATCAGAGCTTTTGCTCTCCGCCATCGTCTGCCCCACCTACACGTGCCACTAGGCTAGCTCAAGTGGCACGCGGCTCTGTCAAGCTACAGTTTGAGCAGGATCCTGCCGCATATACTTTATGGGGGCAGAGTCTGGGGGGAACATGGCAGAACGAGATCTGGCGGTGGCGATCCTGGCGGCGGGCAAGGGCACCCGCATGCGGTCGCAGTTGCCCAAGGTGCTGCACAAGCTGGGATCCCTGTCTTTGATCGAGCGGCTGCTGCGCACGGTGCTGACGTTGAAACCCCAGCGCTGTCTGGTGATTGTGGGGTACGGGCAGGAGCAAGTGCGCCGAGCCCTGCAGGAGTACCCGGTCGAATTTGTGGAGCAGGCGCAGCAATTGGGCACTGGACATGCGGTGCAGCAGCTTCTGCCCGTTCTGGAGGATTTTCAGGGGGATCTGCTGGTGGTCAACGGGGATGTGCCTCTGTTGCGGGCGGAAACCCTGCAGGCGCTGCTGGAGCGCCACCGCCAAGTTCAACCGGATGTGACCTTGCTCTCGGCCCAGGTGGCGGATCCCTACGGCTATGGGCGGGTGTTTTGCGATGCCCAGCAGCGGATCCTGGAGTTGGTGGAAGAGCGAGACTGCACCCCGGCCCAACGGCAAAATCGCCGCATCAACAGCGGGGTGTACTGTTTCCACTGGCCGGCCCTAGCAAGGGTGCTGCCCCGTCTGGGCCGGAACAACGCCCAGCAGGAGTACTACCTCACCGAGGCCGTTAAACTTCTGGACACCGCCATCGCCCTGGACGCCGAGGATGCGCGGGAAATCGTCGGCATTAACGACCGCCGCCAACTGGCCCAAGCCTACCAGATTCTGCAGGATCGCCTCAAGGAAGCCTGGATGGAAGCCGGGGTCACCTTTGTGGATCCCGACAGCGTCAGCCTGGAAGAGACGGTGGAATTGGCCCCCGATGTGGTGATCGAACCCCAAACCCACCTGCGGGGCGTCTGTCGCATTGGGCCGCGCACTCGTCTAGGGCCGGGCAGTTGGATCGAGTCCAGCACCATCGGCTCCGATTGCCACATCCTCTACTCGGTGGTCAGCCACAGCCAGATCGGGGATCGCGTCTGGGTAGGCCCCTACGCCCACGTGCGCCCTCACAGCCAGATCGGCGACGGCTGCCGCATCGGCAACTTTGTGGAAATCAAAAACGCCCAGATCGGATCCCATACCAACGCCGCCCACCTGGCCTACCTGGGCGACGCCAAGCTGGGATCCCAGGTCAACATTGGCGCCGGCACGATCATCGCCAACTACGACGGCCAGCAGAAGCACTTGACCGAAATTGGGGATCGCAGCAAGACAGGCGCCAACTCGGTGCTGGTGGCCCCCCTCAAGGTGGGATCCGATGTCACCATTGCCGCCGGCTCCACCATTCCCGCCCGCTATCCCGTGCCGGACGACTGCCTGGTGATCGCCCGCGCCTACCCGGTGGTCAAGCCGGGCTGGCGACTGGGGAGCGCTGCTGCTGGCCGCCCCCAGCCTCTACCCACGGGATCCCTGCGCGTCTACCCCTTGCGCCTGCTGCCCGGCCAAGACCTAAAGCAGGAATTGGAGCGCTTTGCCCGCCAGCAACCCCTGCAGGCGGGGTTTGTCCTCAGCGCCGTCGGCAGCCTCAGCCAAGCCACCCTGCGCCTGGCCGATCAAACCGAGGATTACCTATTGTCGGAACGCCTGGAGATCCTGGCTTTGAGCGGATCCCTGTGCCCGGACGGAGTCCATCTTCACCTCGCCGTTGCCGATGCCCAGGGCCGAACTTGGGGAGGGCACCTGCGCCCCGGCTGCCTCATCTACACCACCGCCGAGATCGTCCTCGCCGACAGCCTGGAGTACCGCTTCTCCCGCCAGCCGGATCCGGCCACCGGCTACTTGGAGCTGCACATTGAAAAGGTGGCAGAAGCAACCCCGCCCTCTCCCCAGAGGGCAGATGGGACAGGGGTGGGGATCCCTTCTTGCCCGCCGTGAGCCGCAAGCGGCTGTAGATGGACGGTATAATGGCCAACATTTAGCATTGAGTCATTAGCACCTCGTTTGGCAATCAAGGGTTGCTGAAATAAACTCGGCAATTGGGGGTACGCGGCCATGCCCCGAGTGACCACTGCAGAGGAGCTGCTGGCAGAATATGCCGCCGGCGAGCGCAACTTTCAAGAATCCAACCTGGTGGGCGTGGATCTGGTGCGCGCCACCCTGCAGGGGGCGAATCTGAGAGGGGCCAACCTTTCCTTTGGCAAGCTGAGTGGAATTAACTTGCAGGAGGCCGATCTGCGGGGGGCCGATCTCAGCTCCGCCAACCTGATGGGGGCCAACCTGCGCGGGGCCAACCTTTGGGAAGCCAACTTGATCGGCGCCGATCTCAGCTTTGCCGATTTGCGGGAAGCCAACTTGCACGGGGCCTACCTTTGGGAAGCCAAGCTAACCCGCGCCCAACTGCAGGGATCCGACCTGAGCGGGGCAAAAATAGGCGGAGCAGTGCTGACGGGCGCTGACCTGAGCGGCGCCATCCTGCCCGATGGCACAGTGCAGCCCTGGGCTGCTCCGTCGGCCAGCAAGGCAGAATAGAACTGTTGCGACGGGATCCCTCATGCTGCTGCTGTTCAACCTGGCCTTGACACTGCTGCTGGCTTTGGGAGTGGCAGTCCTGGCCGGACAAAACCCCACCCCCCTGACCGTCCATTTTTTAATTTGGCGCTCGGTGGAGCTGCCCTTGGGATTGCTCATCGCCGTGGCCATCGGCCTGGGCCTGTTGACGGCGGGGCTGGGCTCTTTGCTTTGGCCGGGGCGCAGCTTCTCCCTGACTGCCCGTCAGCTCCAGGAACGGCTGCAGCAACTGGAAAGGCAAGATCAGCCGCTGCCTTAGCCGCCCTGGCTCTTGCCGATCGAGTCTGGGATCCCTTCAGATTTTTGTGGGCTGTCCTGCCGCCGGAGTGACCCACGCACTCAAGACAGGGCGTAAGCTGAGAGAGGATCCCTTTGCTGTTAGCGGTGCACAGCCCGAGTGACAACCATGCCTCATTCCCAACCCTCTTCCCCGGCTAGCTCCCCCCAGGATCCGCGCGCCCTGCGCAAGGCCCTGCGCAGCTCCAGCAACTACTTTGCCAAAGGGTTTGAAGAGCACAAGGATCAGGCCCAACGGGAGCTGCAAACCACCTACAAAAGCCCCCTGGTGGAGCAGATCCGCGCCCAGTCCTACTGCTATCGGCAGGGGGATATCACCATCCATCTGGCCAAGGCCTTTGGCTTCTGCTGGGGGGTGGAACGGGCGGTGGAATATGCCTACGAAGCGCGGCGCCGCTTTCCGGATCGCCAGATCTGGATCACCAACGAGATCATCCACAACCCCCTGGTCAACCGCCACCTGCAGGAGATGGGGATCCGCTTTGTGGAGAAAGGCCCGGACGGCAAGAAAGACTTTTCCCAGATCCGGCCTGAGGACGTGGTGATCTGGCCTGCCTTCGGGGCAAGTGTCTCAGAAATGGAGTTTTTCCGGTCGCAGGGCAACGAGATCGTCGATACCACCTGCCCCTGGGTATCCCGTGTCTGGAACCAGGTGGACAAGCACCGCGCCGCTCAATTCACCTCTGTGATCCACGGCAAGTACAACCACGAAGAAACCGTGGCCACCAGCTCCTTTGCCCAAAAATATCTGGTGGTGCTGAACCTGGAAGAGGCGGAATGGGTCGCCCGCTACATTTTGCACGGCGGAGATGCGGCAGAATTTCGGCGCCGCTTCGGCAAGGCCACATCTCCCGGCTTCGATCCGGATCGGGATCTGGAGCGGATCGGCATCGCCAACCAGACCACGATGCTGGAAGGGGAAACGCGCGCCATTGCCAAGCTGTTTGAGACCACCATGCTGCGCAAATATGGCCCCCAGGAGCTGGACAAGCACTTCATGAGCTTTAACACCATCTGCAACGCCACCCAAGAACGGCAGGACGCCATGTTCGAGCTGCTGGAGCGGCCCTTGGATGTCGTGGTGGTCATTGGCGGGTTCAATTCCTCCAATACGACCCACCTGCAGGAAATTGCCCTCTCGAAAGGGCTGCCCTCTTACCATATTGACGGCCCCGACTGCATCCAACCGCCCAACCGCATCCGCCACAAGCCCCTCCACCAAGACCCAATCGTTACAGAAGGGTGGCTGCCCGACGGGCCAGTGCAGATTGGTATTACCTCCGGTGCCTCCACCCCCGACCGCGTCGTGGAGGAGGTGATCCTGCGCATCTTTGCCCTGCGCGAACAGCAGCAGATCTCTGCATAATTGTCGGGATAATTGTCGGGATGAGGCTAGGATCCGATTCCTCTCCCCCTAGGGCTACTTTGGCGTGCTCACCACACTTTTCCAGGTTTATCTCCCCCTCTTGGGCTGGACGCTGCTGGGGTTTGTCCTGCAGAGAGGGCTACCTCCCCCCTGGCGCCATTGGCTAAATCCCCAAGCGCTGGGCCGCTTCATGTTTTGGGTGGGGGTTCCCCTGGGCACCCTTGGGTTTATGCAGACGGCGGACCTCTCTGGCCAGCTCTGGGCGGCCCCTTTGGTCTGCTGGCTGGCCACAGGGCTAGGGTATGCCCTGGCCAGTGCCTGGCTGCAGTGGCAGCACCACACCTGGCAGGGGAAGAAAGAGTGGGATCCCTGGCTTTGGAGCAGAGCCCGGCGAGGCAGCTTTTACCTGACAGCCACCCTGGGAAATACGGGTTATTTGGGCTACCCCATCTGCTTAGCAGTGGGCGGGAGCGCCTACTTTGGCTGGGCTTTGTTTTACGACCTGTTGGGCACCCTCTTGACCGCCTACGGTCTGGGAGTCTGGGTTGCCAGCCGCTACAGCGCTTCCTTCACCCCTCCCTGGCAAGCCACGCTCCGCGTCCTAAGCAGTCCCACTCTCTGGTCTTTCTTTGTCGGCCTGGCAATGGCTCGCCACCCTCTCCCAGAATGGCTGGCCCAAGGGCTGACTGCCTTTGCCTGGAGCACGATTCCCTTGAGCTTAATCCTTTTGGGCATACGGCTAGCCCAGGTGCCGCACTGGGGATCCCTTCGCCCCGCCGCCGTGGCCCTCTTCATCAAAATTGTTGTCCTGCCCCTTTTGGTGGGCCTGGGGTTAGCCTTGACCCCCTATCCCCCCTTGGCCAAGCTGGTGTTGGTCTTGCAGACGGGTATGCCCCCTGCCGTTGCCACCCTGGTGCTTGCGGAAGAATACGACTTGGATCGCGAGCTAACGGCGACAACTCTAGCCGTAGGCTACGTGGCAGCCTTGCTGACTTTGCCGTTCTGGTTGCTGCTGTGGGGATCCTAGTAGGCCAAGTGCGACAAAGCCTGCTCCAGGTAACGATGCACTAGGCGATCCAACTCAGCCTCCTCCTTGGGCAACTCCTGCCCCTGCAGCCATCCCTGGAAGCCTGAGCTTTCCACGATGGCCTGCCGCAACGACTTCCAAACCGCTTGGGCGCGCCGTTCTGTATCGGGGCTGAGAGCAGGACTGGTCATGGTTTCTGAAGAGGAAGCTGAGAGCAGACTGAACTCAGGATAGCCCGGATCCCTGTTGGCTTTAGCTCTCTAGGATACAAATCTGCCTATCTCTCTCCCTGAGGGAGAGGGGCTGGGGGCAAGGGGATCCCTAAACGAACAATTGGCTGCGCTGCTGGATGCGCAGGGCTGGCCCCAAGGCATTGAGGAGGGCAACGCCATAGCTGCGGGCAACGATGCGGCTATCCAAAATCGCCACCCAGCGGGTGGGCAAGCCGGAGGCTTCACCTGCTTCTGCGCCTTGTCGCAGAGGTGCAACAGCCCGCTGCAATTGGCTGGCCGCCACTGGCAAGAGGTATTGGCGGAACCAGTCCTGTTGGGTGCGCTGCAGATACTGCACCCGTCCGGCCACCCTTGGATCCTCCATCGAGGGAAAGGGCAAGGTGGCAATGGCCAGCAGTTCCGGACAGGGCAGGCTGGCCTTGTGCTGCAGCCAGTAGGGCCAGTCGCAGACCAAAATGCCCTTTTCTCCGGGAAATAGGCTGTTTACCCGCACCCGCGAGCCAAATTCGGCAGCCAAAGCAGCCCCCACCTGTACCTGCAGAGGTTGATCCGACACCAGCACCACCACAAAGCCCTGCACCTGCGGGATCAGGCTCCTTAGCTCCTGCAACAGGTGCTCCCGGAAGAGGGGGCTGTTGGGCAAGGGCAGCCGCGGCAAGTAGAGGGAAAGGCTCGGCAAGGGCTCCCCGCCGGAACGGATCCAATCCTCGCCTGAGCTGAAGCGCAAGGGCGTCAGATCTGGCAAGCCCAGGCGCCAACGATAGGCCTCCGCCTGCCGATCCAGGTCCAGGGCCTCGCCGATGATCACTACCGGCTGAGTGGCCCAGATGGGCGCCAGCCACTCGTGTAGAGCCGCCGGGCTGTGGTAAAGGGTGAGGCGACCGGTCTCGCGGTCAGTTTCCGCCCACCAAACCCAGCGGGAAGCGGGATCCCCCTCGGCGCAGAGCCGCTGGCGGAGCTGATCCCAAGGATCCGGCAGCCAGCCGGCGTAGCTCACCACCAAAGACAGCGCTGCCTCCAGGTGAGCCTGTTCATCTGCCTGCAGGAGGCAGCGAGAAAGCGGTCGCCGCAAAAGCTGCAGGGCTAAATTCACCTGGGCCTGGGAAAGCCGCTCCGCCTCGGCAGGGAAGATCTGCCGCAGTTGCTGCCAGTGACTGGCTTCCAGGGTGACCGTCAGCGCCTGGTAGGCCCACTCTTCCAGGTCTTCGGCTCCGTCCAGGATGAGAGGGATCCCAGTCGGCATCTCTGCTCCCCTCAAGCGAGCCCGCAGCCAGTCCAGGGGATCCACCAGCAGCAACCCCTGAAAATCGGGATCCGGCCAACGGTCTTTTTGCAGGACGGGCTTGTGCAACTGCAGGGTCTGCCGGAGCCAAGGGATCTCTTCTCCCAAGATTTGCGCCTGCACGGACACTGTGGCACAGAGCAACGTGGCACTCGGCCACATCAACGCCGGCAGCAGATAGCTGAGGCGGTGCTGGCCCCCGGCGGGCACCTGAATCAAGGTGCTGCGACCCAACCGCAATCCCCGTGCCACCATGCGGGCCATTGTCAACTGATGGGGCCACACGGCTTCGGGAGACTGCCGCAAAAGCTGTCGCAACTGTTGGTGAACCTCAACCTCGATCACAGTCAGTACGCCAAGGATCTGCCACAGGCGCTAGGGTGAACTAGCCTATTCTAGGGTAGGGAAGAAAACCAAAGAGCACCCCTGGGGTGAGCGATGTCTGCTATTTCTGCTGTTCACACCACCTTGACCGCGCAAGAGCAAGCCGCGCAGAGGGGATCCCTGCTCTTGGATCGCTCCGAGTGGGGCCGCCTGCGCCTGCAGGGATCCCCTGGCTTGGACTACTTGCACAGCCAGAGTACTCAGGATCTCAAGGCTCTCAAGCCCGGCCAGGGGGCAGATACGGTATTTGTCACCCCCACAGCAGGGATCCTAGATCTGGCCACGGTCTACGTGGAAGAGGAGGCCTGCTGGATTTGGACTTCGCCGCAGCGGCGCAGCCTGCTGATGCAGAGCCTGGGGCGTATGTTGCCCTTTGTGCGCGGGGCCCAGCTAGCCGATGTGACCGGGCAGACCTTTGCCTTTGGGCTAATTGGCCCCCAGAGCCAGGCCCTTTTGGAGAAGGGGGTGGCTGCAGAAGGGATCCCGACAAAACTGTATGAGCACCGCCAGGTAGAGATCCAGGGGATCCCCGTCCATTTGGCCTGCGGCAGCGGCCTCGCCCAGCCAGGATTTACCCTCTGGGGGGCTAGCGAACACAAAGCTGCCCTTGTCGACTATCTGATCCAAGCTGGAGCAGAGCTGGCCTCACCTGAACTTTGGGAAGCCCTGCGCCTAGAGGCCGGTCGCCCTGCCGCCGACCGCGAGCTGACCCCCGACTACAACCCTTTGGAAGCCGGCCTGTGGCATGCCATTTCCCTCTCCAAAGGGTGCTACATCGGCCAGGAAGTCTTGGCCAAGCAGGTAACCTACCGGCGCATCCGCCAAACCCTCTGGGGGATCTGCCTCCAGGGCGAGGCCCAGCCCGGTGCCGACATCGTGCGGCAAGGGGAGAAGATCGGCGTGTTAACCAGCGCTGGCCTCACCTCCCAGGGCCACGTGGGCCTGGGCTATGTGCGCACCAAATTCGCGCCCGCCGAAGGATGGGAGGTGGAGGTTGGTTCAACAACCGGCCTCCTCACCCGCCCGCCCTTTTTGAGCTTTCCGCCCGTTGTTTGAGGAGATCTCAGCTCCCTAGAGATCGAAATGGCGGCGAAAGCGGGGATCCCACCTGTCCTTTTTGCGCTGATTACAGACTTTGCACAGGGTTTGCAAGTTGCTGATGTCGTTGCTGCCGCCCTGGGCAAGGGGGATGATGTGATCAACCTGAAGCTGCACCTCGGGGGGCGATTTGCCACAACTGCGGCAGCGGAAGCCATCCCTTTGGAAGACATACTCCCGCACAGATGGTGGGATCGGGATCCTCTCGCCAGGTTTTTTCTCTTTCATCCACTACTCACCTGTATTGCGAAAACTATCTAGTTCGGAGTCTCGAGATGGGCTATCGGGAGTAAACTCGAGACAAACTTTAAGGGATATCTTGCCCTCAGCCCAATCCTTTCTAGGCTGTAAGATTCGGGATTTTACTCCCTCTACTAAAGCTCTAATTTCTACGTGAACCTTTTTTGAGCGAAGGTAGCCATTTGTTCGTGCGATATCTGCAAGGAAGTAATCAATAATTGCACTGTGCAAAACGCTGGGAAGATAGATTTGGTTGCCAATCGCAACGGCAGTTTCTTTGTCATCTGCTTTGAGAAGTATCGAGTCGAACACAGCCTTGTTTCCCATTGCTCACAGACTTCGCTAGCCAGTATCTTCTCGAAAGGGATCCAGAGGAGATTCACTGCTTGCTGATCCTGGATCTTCTGGCTCAAACTCAACTGCTGCTACCAGCTTTACCCTAACTCTGCCATCAACCCATGGCAAGCCAGGACGTAAAAGTTTAGCAGGAACCCCTCTCGCATCAGTTATTTTGCCCAAATTGACCGAGCTATAGTCAACTGAAATGTTTCTGTCTCTAAGTTTATTATATAAACGAGATCCAAAGTCATCATAAGCACTTTCCAAGCAAGCTTTGGTAAATTCTTGTGAGTAGATCAGGCGTCCTCCTACATCAATAACAGTATTTGGAAAAGTATCTATCTGGACAAAGCGCTCTTGAGGTTGCTCCTCGCCTGACACTGCCCCGGCCTCCTAATGCATTCCGCCAGCTTAAGCTATTCCTCGTCTGTGCGAAGATCGTCCAGAAGAGATCCATCGCTACTCTCTGAGCCCGTATACTCTGGCTCAAACTCTACGGTGATCCGCAACCTTACCCTGCCCTTCTCCCACTCCTTCTTACCCGGCACCAGGAGCTGACAGGCAAGGCCCTGATCAAACCACTTCGCTTCTTGCAGTAGCTTTTCTTCAGGCCGGGGAGCAAGAAGGCTGCTAGCAATATTAAGCAAGTTTTCGGGTGGAAGGATCCCTGAGGATCTCAAGGCCGCAATAAACAGGCGATTGAGCTCTTCTTTTTTAGGTAAATCCTCTTGGGCTGCTTTGACCAGGCTGGCAACCTTGAAAGTTTTCTCCCCTATAGAGAGGATCCCTTCTGAGTGTTGCTGCAAGGGCATGGACTTAGACAAGAAAACCTCACCCCCCTTCAAATAGTAAGGAGAAACAAGCCGCTCTACTTTAGGTCGTCAAGTATGCTGTCCAGCTCAGGGAAAATCTTGCCTAAGTCAGAGACCTCATCACTTGGCCCGCTTTTGCTGGCTGGCTGCTCGGGAGAACTTGCTGAGGTGTCGGCTGATTCGCCGGTCAAAGAAGGCTTAGGTAGAGAAATCAAGGGCAAAAGTTCGCGACCTAAGCCCATAGCCTGTAAGCATAGGTTGATCCCAGAAACAGCTTGGTTGTAGCTATCGATCTTTGCTTCTAGATCCCTTAGACGCTGTTGATTTAAGGCAATTCTTTCTTCTGCTTCTTTCCTAAGCGTCGCCTCCATAAATTGCTTTGCTTCGGGATACTTTTGCAGAATTTCGTTAGCCACTTCCTTAGCAACGGGCAAGAGCTGAGTCTTGAGGGTATTGTTGGTTTCTTGCCGGAAGTTAGAGCGTATTGTCTGGACGACTTTGGGCTCAAAGTCAAGCTTGAGCAATTGCCGGATCCCGGGCTCGGCATCTCGAATAGCCGAAATATCGTAGGACTGAGACGTTTGCTTCAGAACTTCCCGGAACTGATAGATTGAGAAAGTACCCTCATCATAGAAACGAGGACTTTCTCTTAGATACCGATCGCACTCCTTGCGAGCACCGCTGACTAATGCAGTGCGAACTTTTTCCCTAACCTCTAGTAGTTTCTTCTCTAGGTCACCGTCGGATCCCAGTAGGCGAAACAACTGCTTGTAGTAGTCTGCACTGCGTACACGATCGATAAGCCGGCGAAAGGAGTTCTCTACAACTGTGGTGGCAGACTCGACCAGTATATCCTCTAGATGGTTTGACAGGTAGTAAAGGGCTTCAACCAGGACAGCCAAAAAGGGAGCTGTGGAGTTACGGTGGTGGATGCAGACAGCTTGGCTATAGGCATTGTCTACTGAAAATGTGTCCAGAAGCTCATCCAGCCTGCGCACCATCTTGGCCTGCAGCTTTCGAAAGTCAGACTCAAACTCTTTATCTGTTCCGTCAATAATCTCGTTGACCATAGTTTGAATATGTTCGTCGAACTCTTGACCAATTTTATTCAACTGCTGGTTAATGAGCATTAACTCATGGGCAATCATGCTGTCAACTTCTCTCGGCTGGCTATCCAAGTCTCCATAAAGATCTATATAGGACTTTCTGAGCTCAATACACAGAGGCTGCAGGTCATCGGCAAGAGCTATAAACAACTGCGGTCGCTTTTCTTCCGTCAGATAGCGAGTAATCCCACTGCGGAATTCTTCTATGCCGCTATCCTTGATCATGTACTCAACTAGGGGCATGCCCCACTCGTTTAGAATTCGAATGTAGTTATCGATAGGAGTCTCATAGCCATGCACGGAAGGGCGGAAGGGGGATCCAACAAGTCTTCCTGAAGAGCTGCAGTACTTAACAAACTCGCTAATAAACTGAGGTGTTTGCTCTCTGCCACCCAGCTCCTTTATACTTTCCGAAAAGATGGTATCGAGGCCAAACCTCGTTTCTCGAGTCGTTGCCTTGATCTGCGAGCCGTAGAAGCCCAGCAGGGCGCTGGTTTTAAATAGGCGGGCTTGGCGAAACTGTTGGTCAATGATAGCCTCTAATCTCTGCCTTAGCTGGGAGTTGTACCAAGTTTCATCAATGCGGTTGAACACGTAAAAAACTCGATCCCGAATGCTGTCGCTGCTCTGGATGTGCTCAATGAGTTCTGTTTCTTCTTTAGTCAGCTCACCCGTAGTAGCACACTTGAGGACGCAGACAACTGCGGAAGTGTTTGGATCGGCAATTTTTTGATAGGTGCGCTCGGCGTCCGCTTTAACCGGAGCATCGATTCCAGGGGTATCGACAATAACGTTTCCGTCTTCTAATAGAGGATGATGGCAGTAGTACTCGATCTTCCGCAGAACTGCACTATTGGCACCGCGCCGGGCAAAACTGGCCGCTTCTCTTAGGTTGCCAAGGTTAAGCTGTTCCATCGAGAAGACTCTGTTTTCGGTTGGGTGAATTCTGGCGCGGTTTTGCTGGAAACCTTCAATTAACAAGCGCAGCGCATCTGCTTGCTTTGCCCGTTCCGACTTGCTTTTGCCGCCCTCTTGGTGAACAATGGCCTCAGCCTGCTCTTTTAGGCGATTGAGTGTGGCTTCCTCTAGGTTGTTGCCACTGGGCAGGGCTAAGCCCAAGCGAGTGCAGAAGGCAGCCATCTGTTCCTGTACCTGGTGCTCGCTGAGGAAGGTGAGTACTACCCTCTCGGCGGCAGGCTCTGCATAGGAGATGTAGCACTCTGTCCCTGTGGCGTGTCCTTCGGCGCTGTAGAGAAGCTCCCTTTCTAGCAAAGCGTTGATCAACATCGACTTGCCGGCGCTAAAAGCACCGGCGAAGACAATCTCAAAGGTTGGGGAAATAGCCTTGCTCAGCGAAGCTTGAATTCGGGTTGTATCTTGCTTTCCTGAAAGGGTGGGATCCTGCTGCCAGAGGTTTAGAATCGTTTCAACGTGCTCCCGTAAGTTTTCGCACTGAGGCAAGAGTTGCACAGCCATCTCAGGGATCTCCGCTAGGGCTGGGGAGATTATAACGCCCTCAGCCCTAAGGGGAAGGTTCTCATGCTACTTTTCTTCAGATAAGGCACCCTTTGATGGCTAACAGCACAGAACCTAGCTTGCCAGGGCAAAGAGGTCGCTCCACTCGCGGTTGGGAACGCCGGGCTTGGCGATGATCTCGAAGATGCGGTTTTTCGCTGCCGGTTGAAACAAGCTTTCGACAGCTACCTGGGCAACTTTGATGCGAGGGACGCTGCCCTCAAAGAGGGTATCGGCCTTGGAGAGGACAATGCCATCTTCGTTGTCCTGGTTTTTCAGGCCCCCTGGCCGAATGATGGTGTAGGTGAGGCCGCTTTTTTGCAAGTATTCTTCGGCTTGCTTTTTCCACACCAAGATCAGCCAAAACAAGTTGAGAGGATGGAACAACTGAGACACGCACAGAGAAGAAATCAAAACAAAGTGTTGGATCCCTTTGGCCTTGGCTACATCCACTAAGTTCTTGGTGCCTTGGTAGTCCACTCGGTAGGGCAGAAAGGGATCCCAACTGGGCCTAGCGCCAGTAGCGCAGAGCACCACCGTGCATCCTTCCATGCCGGCTTCCAGCGTGGCCGGATCCAGCACATCTCCCACCACCACTTCTGCTTCGGGGGGCAGAACCCGAGCGGCCAACTCGCGGCTGCGCACCAGCGCCCGTACCGGGATGCCGCGGCCCACCAACTCTTGGACAATGCGCCGCCCTGTTTCTCCTGTAGCCCCTGCAACAAAAGCCTTCATCCTCTCCCCCTGCCAAACTGCTTAATGTGACGGTGGCGGTTCCAGGTTCCATGCTGGCCTTGCTAAGACCATTATCTTCCCAAAATCCGCCCAGGCAGGGATCCTGTCCATGCGACAGGGGTAGTCGCGGCAACCGCGGGCGCCAGCTTCGATCCCGGCAGCCGGCCAGCTCCAAAACATCCTCCGCTCCACCGCCGGGTAGACCTGCGGTTCAAAGGGAAGGGATCTTGAAAGTCTTGAAGCTTTATTGAATAGGTTTGGCCACATCCCCCACCTTAAAGCCAGAGCTGCTGAGAATGCGGCCCACACTGGATCCCTGATCCACCTCTGTCAGTTGGATCTGGCCAGCGGGCTCAGTCAATTTGCGCAGGACTGCCCCCGTGGCCGGATCTTTAACCTCGCGAACGACGCGCTCCACAGACAGGATCAATCCCACGCGGTAGCCGTCGCTGCTGCCCTTGTTCAAGATCACCTGGTTACCATAGACATCCGCCACCAAGGCATCGACGGTCGGCAAAGAGCGGGGCTGGGCCGCTAAGCGACTGGCAAAACCGGCCAACTGCTGGGCAATTTGCTCCACCGCCTGTTGGCTGGCCAAAACCAGCAGCTTTTCTTCGTTGCTGGTGGCCGATCCCCCGCCAAAGTCGGCAACCGTGACGGTGCTATCCGACTGGCTGACGTTGCCCCGGCCCTCGACCACGGCCAAGATCTCCGCCGTGCTGGTGCTCACCAGGCGGGCATTGAGCTGCACGTTGGCATCAGCATCCACCACCTCGGCCCCCACCGCCAGCGGGAAGCTGCCGAAGGGGGTCAAGACCCGCGCTCACCCCCAGAACGGCGCACCGACACATCGAACTGGGTAACACTGCCGAGGATCACAGCATCGACCCCGAGGATCCGGCCCACCTGAGCGGCGGTGTTGGCATCTAAGCGCCCCGATAGCCCCAAGTTCTGCTCGGCCAAGATCGCGTCCAGCCGCGAGGGCTCGATAACCGAAAAGGTGCCATCTCTCACCAGCCGATCCACCAGCAGATCGCTCACCCCCCGGGATGCCTCGCGCAGGCTGTAGGAATTGCTGAGGCTGCTGAAATCAAAATCCAAAACCGCAACGCGCGGGCGAGTGGTGGGTTGAGGCGCTTGTCCTACCTGGCTGGGGGCAGAGAGATTGCAGCGAAGGTCTTGGGGAAACTTCTGGCACAGCTCCGGATTGGTGGATTGGGCAGCCACCGGGATCCCCATCCAACCCAAGCTCAGCAGCGGGATCCCGAACAGCAGAATGGAAGAGAGGCTGCGCATGGTTGAGCGATCTCCTAGATCGAAGAGGTGGCCACAGTCCATTCTCAGCTTGCACCCAAAAGCGGGGCGGTGACCGGCATCACCTGGGCGCCTGTTCCCAGAAGATGTCCTATACTCTACCGATTCCAAGGCCATTGGGAGAAGGGATTGAGAAGGTTGGCACAGAGGAGTTGACAGATCTCAACAGTTAAGACTGAGCAGAGATGCTCGCCCTTTGTGAGTTGCCGGAAAAAGCTTGACCCGCTTTATTGGGCCGGGTTTAGATTGGGATCGAGCGTGCAAACTCAGTGTTAGCCTAGTAAAGCTGTGTTTTTGTACAAGCTATGCCTGTTCCTAAGAAGAAAACCTCCAAAGCCCGCAGTCGCAGGCGGTATGCGGTTTGGCTGGGCAAAGCCAAGCTTCAGGCCCAGCGGGCGATGACCATTGGGCGCGCCATCCTCAGCGGTCGCAACACCGGCTTCTACTACCCCAAAGCCAAGTCGGAAGAAGAGGAGGGAGAAGAATAGGGATCCCCATAGCCGGAAGAGTGGTTTACATTGGGGTCAGGCTCTCTTGAGAGCTGTTCTGCTACCTCCCAGTCTTGGCTGTTCAGCGACTTGCATGCGCTCGTTGACCTCTCTTACCTACTACCAGCGGCTGGGCTTGTCTCCAGGGGCCTCTCCTGAGGACATTCGGCGGGCCTACCGGCAGTTGAGCAAACGCTACCATCCCGACACTTCTCCTCTGGCGCCAGAGGTGGCGATTCGTTGCTTCCAAGAACTCCAGGAAGCCTACCTTGTCCTCAGCAACCCGGCAAAACGGGCCATCTACGATGCCAGCCTGCGGGCGGTGACGGCCAACATGGGATCCCCCGGTGCTGATTCTCTGGAGCTGCGCATGGAAACCCGGCCTCTCTCGGCGGGCGAGCTCTGCGCCCTGCTGCTGATGGGCTCCACCTTCGTGGCGTGTTTGGTGTTGGCGGTTGCTTTGGCCTGGCTACGGGAGGGTGGGGTGGGCTGACCAACTCCGGTTGCTTGTGGATGAGGTTAAGACAAAGCGCTCAGGGCTTCCCATTGATAAGGTGCTTGAATGGAATAGGTTGTTAACTTTTGTTTTGTTCGACGGCTTCTCTGCGCGCCATCTCGCCATGCCTTTGCCTCCTGCAACTACGCCTCTCTACAATCACCCGCTCCACGCCATCGAACGCTGGCTGGAGGATCAGGGCTGCACCCGTGACCCGCAGGATGTGGAGCAGTGGTTTTGCGAGCGGCCCGGCTGGAAAGCCTGCCTGCGCCTGGAGGAGACCAGCATTTGGGTGCGCTATACCTATCCTGATGGCAACACCAAAACTCTGTCTTTTCCCTATTCGCTAAGCCGCCAGGATGTAGAGCAGGCCATTTTTGAGGACTAGCCGGCTATGCGCATTCTGCAACTGCCTGCCCTGCGCGACAACTACATCTATCTGCTGCACGATCCCGAGACGGCCACGGCAGCAGTGGTGGATCCGACAGTGGCCGAGCCGGTGCTGGATAAACTGGCTGAGCTAGGGGCGGAGCTGGTGGCCATCTTCAACACCCACCACCACCACGACCATGTGGGGGGCAACCTGCAACTTTTGGCCCGCTACCCCCGTGCCGTCGTCTACGGCAGCCAGGCGGATCGGGGACGGATCCCGGGCCAGACGGTGGAGCTGCAGGCGGGAGAGACGGTGGCATTTGCGGGCCGGCAGGCGAAGGTGCTGTTTGTGCCCGGCCATACGCGGGGACATGTTGCCTACTACTTTCCCGAAAGCGGGGATCTCTTCTGCGGCGATACCCTGTTTGCCGGGGGATGCGGGCGCCTCTTTGAGGGCACCCCGGAGCAGATGCTGGGATCCCTGGATCAACTGCGGCAGTTGCCGGAAGCCACGCGGGTCTGGTGTGCCCACGAATACACCTTGAACAATCTCAAGTTTGCCCTGACGGTGGATGGGGACAACCCCGACTTGCAGGCGCGCTACCAACAGGTGGTGGCCCTGCGCCAGGCGGGATCCCCAACTGTCCCCAGCACCATCGGCGAAGAGCGCCGCACCAATCCTTTTTTGCGCTGGGATCAGCCGGCTTTGCGGGCGGCTACGGGCGCTCAAGATCCGGTGCGGGTTTTTGCCCGGCTGCGGGGTATGAAGGATCAATTCTAAGGCTGGCCGGAACGCGAACGGGGCCGAGTTGTGATTGGGATCCTGTCCTGACGCTGGGGATTCCCAGTTTGCTTTCCGTAAGATTGGCTTCTTTTTTCGGGAAGGCGGGACATACTGCTAAGTAAGATAGGTAACCTCGGTGGGCCTGCATGGCTACTCCCTAAGCCCCCATGTCTTGTCTTGACTGCCCAGCTCTGCCCACCTTTTTGCAGGAGGCAGGGCGTTTGTTTCTCTGGCTGCCCACTCCTCATACCCACCGGAAAATCTGGCAGGCCCTGGAGGCCAAGACAGAGGTTCCCGTTCAACTTTTGGAAGACCTTGGCCTAGTTGTTGCCATTGCCCAGGGGGCCCTCAAGAAGACCCTGGAGACAATGGCCGAGGTTCTCTCCCAAGAAGAGATGCAGGCCAGCCGCGCCTTGTTTTTGCCTGGGGATAGGGATCCCTGCTGGCAAGATTGCGCCCGGGTGGAGTCGTTGCTGCAGTTGTTCCACCGCACCCAAGCCGAGCTGTTGTTGGAATTGTTGAAGGAAAACCGCCTCACCACCTATTTCCAGCCCATTGTCCGGGCGCGGGATCCCGCTTGGGTGGTGGGCCACGAAGCGCTGGTGCGGGGGTTGGACAGAGAGGGCAAGGTCATTGGCCCGGACTTGCTTTTTGCCACGGCCCGCGAAGCCGGGTTGCTCTATCACCTGGACTTGGCTGCCCGCCGCACGGCCATTGCTGCCGCCACCCAGCACCGCCTCGAGGGGGATCTGTTCATCAACTTCAGCCCCACGGCCATTTACGACCCAGCCTTTTGCCTGCGCTCTACTGTCTGGGCCATCAGCCGCGCCGGGATCCCGCCAGAACGGGTGGTGTTTGAGGTCAATGAATCCGACCGCAGCCCCGATTTGGATCATTTGCAGCGGATTTTGCGGTTTTACCGGCAGGCGGGCTTTCGGGTGGCGCTGGATGACCTGGGCGCCGGCTACGGATCCCTAAACCTGTTGCACCGGTTGCAGCCAGATGTCATCAAGCTGGATAGGGAGCTCATTCGCGGCGTAGATGGGGATCCCTACAAGGCGGTGATTGCCCAAAAGGTGCTGGAGCTGGGGATCGTCACCCTGGCCGAAGGGATCGAGACGGCAGAGGAGCTGCAGTGGGTGCGCGACCACGGGGTGGACCTGGTGCAGGGCTTTTTCATCGCCCGGCCCCAGCCTGTTCCCCCAGGATTAGGATCCATAGGATAGCTGCCCCCACGGCTTGAGCGGCTACTGAGAAGATGACCAAAGCTGGGAGGAAGAGATCGTAGAGCACCCCCATCAGGGCGCTGCCCAAAAACCAGGCCAGGCCGTAGAGGCTGGTAAACAGCCCAAAGGCAAAGCCCCTCGCCTGGGGAGCCACCATGCCGGCTACTGCCGCCTTCATGACCGATTCCTGAGCCCCCAAGCCAATCCCCCAGAGCACTATGCCCACCACCGCCAGCCCGTAGCTGCCGGAAAAGGCCAGCGGCGCAAAACCGGCAGACAGGACCACTGCCCCCAGCAGGCTCCCCAGCCGGATGCGGTCAAACAGCCAGCCACAGCCCAAGGCCGCCAAGGCATCCACCCCCATGGCCAGGGCGTAGAGCAAGGGGATCCCTGCCTCCTCGCTCCCCGACTGTCGTTGCAGATGGAAAGCAATGAGGGGAAAGTCGGCAAACCCCACGGCCACACAGGCCGCTGCTATGAGATAGAGCCAAAAGACCCTGGAAAAGCCTTGTGCTGGAGCGGTTTCCGGCTCCGGCTCAAAGTCGCGCGGGGTGGGATAGAGCCATCGGGCCAGCCCCAGCACCCCCAGCCCCAGGGCCGCCGGGATCCCCAAGGCCAAGAATCCACCCCGGAACCCGTAGCCGGCGGCAACCATCCCTGCCACCAGCAGCGGCCCCCCCACCGCCCCGATTTGATCCAAGGTCTCGTGCAGGCCAAACCCAATGCCCTGGCCCACCTGCAGAGCCGCATGGGAGAGCAACACATCCCGCGGCGGGGTGCGGATCCCTTTGCCCAGGCGCTCGGCCAGCAAAAGCAAAGCGGCCCAAGGCCAACTGTCCACCCAGGCCAAAGCGGGGATCGCCGCCGTGTTGACAACATAGCCCAGGGTGGTGAGCTGCCAGTGCCCTCGACTGGGCCGAGAGGGATCCCTACTGAGCCGGTCGCTCCAGTAGCCCACGCCCAGGCGCAGCCCATAGGCCAACAATTCTCCCCCGCCGGCCACCAGCCCCACCACCGTGCCGCTGGCCCCCAGGGATCCCAAAAAAGCTCCGGAGATGCTGCGGGCCCCCTCGTAGGTGGCGTCAGCGCAGAGGCTGACGATCCCGAGGAGGAAGATAAAGCGCCAAGCAGAATCGGACATAGCCAGCTCCTGAGGACGGGCAATCCAACTGGGGATCGGGACTATGGCTGGGGCTGAGGAGCGTGATGGAATACAGCTTGTTAAGGGCTCAAGGGGTACAATAGCAGCACTTAGCAAACCAACTTCGGAAGGA
>NZ_JANSHP010000102.1:0-2801 GCF_047502605.1 Synechococcus sp. RC10A2 | reverse complement strand
AGAGCCGCCGGATAAAGCCGCCCCGCAGCAGCAGCTTGTGGCTGATCAGTTCTGCTTCGGCAGGATCCTCCCGCAGGGTTACAAACAACATCTGACTCAATCTCTGGCTCCGTTGCATCCCTCCCCTCCACTTAGCAACTGCTTCCGTTGTTCTGGAGCAAATCCTCCCTCCTAGATCCCCTGGACTGGGATCCCTGCGACGCTAGGCCACCCAAATTAACTAGGCAGGAGCCAGCGTCCGCCGCTTGGTAACCATCTGGTAGACCTCGATAAGGTCCCCTTCTTGCCAGGCATCGAACTTCTCGATGCCGATCCCGCACTCGAAACCGGCGGCCACCTCCCGCACGTCGTCCTTGAAGCGCTTCAGAGAATCGAGACGGCCCTGGTAGACCACCTCCCCTTTGCGGCGAACCCGCACCAGAGCGTTGCGCTGCACCTTGCCGGAGAGCACGTAGCTGCCGGCAACCGCACCGCGGCTGATGGGGATGACTTTGCGCACTTCCGCCTGGCCCAGCGGCTCCTCCACCTCCTCCGGCTCCAGCAGGCCCTCCATCGCTGCCCGCAGATCGTCCAGCAAGTTGTAGATGATGTCGTATTCGCGCACATCCACCCCCTTGTCGTCGGCAGCCTGCCGCGCGCCGGGGGCGAAGCTGGTGTTGAAACCCAGAATAATGGCGTCGCTGGCTGCTGCCAGATCCACGTCAGTCTCGGTGATCTCCCCAGGAGCTGCTAGAAGCACTCGCAAGCGCACTTCTTCTTGCGGCAGATCCTGCAGCGCCGTCTGGATGGCCTCGGCGGATCCCTGCACGTCCGTCTTGATGATCAAGTTCAACTCCTTGAGCTGGCCTTCCTGGGCCTTGGCAGAGATGCTGCCCAAACTCACCCGCCGCGACAGCAGCGCCTGTTGCAGACGGGCTTGCCGCAGGGCTTCCGCTCGCTCCTCGGCAATCCGCCGGGCTTCTTTCTCGTCGGCGTACACCTGGAACTCATCCCCCGCTGCGGGCACCTCCTCCAGGCCCAACAGTTGCACCGCCGAAGAGGGCCCCGCTTCCTGCAGCCGTTGGCCGCGGTCGTCCATCATCGCCTTGACCCGGCCCAAGACGGCGCCGGCCACCAGGGTATCGCCCACCCGCAGGGTACCGTTTTGCACCAACAGAGTAGCCACCGGGCCGCGAGCCTTGTCCAGGTGGGCTTCGATCACGGTGCCGCGGGCAGGCCGGTTGGGGTTGGCCTGCAGCTCCGCCACATCGGCCACCAACAGGATCATCTCCAGCAGCGCGTCCAGGTTGCGGCGAGTGAGGGCGCTCACCTCCACCATGGGCGTGTCGCCGCCCCACTCCTCCGGCAACAGGCCGTGCTCTGCCAACTGCTGCTTGACGCGCTCCGGCTGGCTGCCGGGCTTGTCGATCTTGTTGATGGCCACGATGATCGGCACCTGGGCTGCGCGAGCGTGGCTGAGGGCCTCCAGCGTCTGCGGCTGCACCCCGTCGTCGGCAGCCACCACCAAAACGGCAATGTCGGTGACGCGGGCGCCGCGAGCGCGCATGGCGGTAAAGGCCTGGTGGCCGGGAGTATCCAGGAAAACAATGCGCCGCTTCTGGCCTTCGAAGTCCACGTCCACGTGGTAAGCGCCGATGCGCTGGGTGATCCCGCCGGCTTCTCGCTGGGCCACATTGGTGTGGCGGATGGCATCGAGCAGAGTGGTTTTGCCGTGATCCACGTGGCCCATGATGGTCACCACCGGCGGACGTGGCACCAGATGGTCGATGTCCTCCAGATCGAGGATCTCGGTTTTCTTGGCTTTGGGCTCTGCCTCGGGCCGACGTACTTCGTAGCCCAACTCTTTGGCCACCGACTCGGCCAGCGACTCGTCCAAAACCTGGTTGATGGTCACCCTCACTCCTTTAAAGAAGAGGGTTTTGATGATCTCGGTTTCGGCTACCCGCAGGCGGCGGGCCAATTCTTGCACGGTGAGGCTGCCCTCCAGGAGCAATACCTTCTCTTCTGGCAAGGATTCTGCTGCGGCCTCAGGAGCAGTAGCTTCGGCGGAGGCCGAGGGCCGCTGGGGGCGCTCAGCAGCCGGGCGAGGGCGAGCTGCTGCCGCGGGCGGACGATAGGAGGGGGGCTTGGCGGTGGGGCGCGCCAAGGGTTTGAGCGCGTTCAGCTCCGCCTGCTTGACGCTGGAGAGGACGGTCAAGGGATCCAAATCCAGAACGTCTCCGTCTCCTTCCTCTCTTCTGCGGCTGCGTTTGCGCTTGGCCTGGGTGCGGCCGGCCCGTCGTTCGAGGGCTTGTAGTTCCTCGTCCTCTTCTTCCACCGTCTTGCGCTTGAGTTTGGGCGCAGCAGGCCGCACGGGAGCTTCGGCCAACACCGGCGTGGGGCGTTCCTCAGGGATCCCTTCTGGCAAGCGAGGGGAAGCATCCGGCTCAGGGGGAAGAGGCTTAGCCACAGGACGGGTAGGAGGCCCTACCAATTCCAGCCGCCGCTGCGGACGAGGAGCCTCGTCAGCTTTGCCGCTGTCGGAGCTCTCTTCCTTCTTGGCCACCGGCGAGCGCGGCTCGGGACGAGTGCCAGGGCGGACAGGCGCGCCCACCAATTGCGGACGCGGGCGCTGTTCAGCTTGAGGGAGAGAAACCTTTTCCTCGACAGGAGGAGAGGTACGAGCGCCGCTGGGGGAGGGCGCCTCCGCAAGGCCAGGGCGACGGGATTCAGGGGCCCGTTGCGGCGGCTCGGGCCCAGAGGCGGCTCGTCGAGGGGGGGGGAGCACTGTCGGTCGCTTGGCCGCCGGAGCAGGGCTAGGT
>NZ_JANSHP010000101.1:0-40615 GCF_047502605.1 Synechococcus sp. RC10A2 | reverse complement strand
CGACGATGTCGAACCATCCTCGCTCCTGGCGCGCGCGCCCTACTGCGATGGTCATAGGACAATTTTCTCCAGAAAAAGACAACCAACCAAAAATGCAGTGCAGCACCGCCCCCAGCATTTCTGAGCGGCACCGCCCTTCTATCTTACGAAAAATTAATAAATTGCAACACTTCTCAGGATGAGGCTCTGCCCCAGCTTGGCCGGCACAGGGATCCCTTGTGTTTTAGGATGGGAAGGGTTTTGCCGGGATCCGCTTGCCTCAGCAGGACGAGGGTCATCGCAACACGGAGGGCATTGTGGTGCAAGCCAGGATTTTGTTTGCAGCGGCGGAGGCTGCCCCCATTGCCAAGGTGGGGGGTATGGCGGATGTGGTGGGATCCCTGCCCGTCGTTTTGCGCAAGCTGGGGCAGGATGTGCGCATCATCATGCCCCTGTACGGGTTTCTCTGGGACAAGTTCGGCCCGGAACCGGGGCAATACCCCCGCTCCAAGGATCCCATCTGGTCTAAACAGGTCATGGGGCAGGTGGCCGATATTTACGAAAGCGTTTTGCCCGGCACCGATGTGCCCCTCTACTTGGTCAGCCACTATTGTTTTGCTCCCCACCGCATCTACTACGGCGAGGACGAGTTCTGGCGCTTTACTTTTTTTGCCAACGCCGTGGCTGAATTTGCCTGGACCTACTACCCTTGGAAACCCAACATCATCCACTGCCACGACTGGCACACCGGCATGATCCCGGCCTGGATGCACCAGGCTCCCGATATCGGCACCGTCTTTACCATCCACAACCTGGCCTATCAGGGGCCTTGGCGTTGGCAACTGGAACGCATGACCTGGCTGCCCTGGTATTTTTCCGCCCACAACACCATGGCTGCCGGGATCCTCTACGCCGACCAAGTGAATACGGTTTCGCCCACCTACGCCATGGAGATCCGCACCAGCCTCCATGGAGAGGGCCTCCAGGATCTGCTGGCCTGGAAAGGGGAGCGCCTGCGGGGGATCCTGAACGGCATCGACACCGAGAAGTTCGATCCCCGCACCGATCCCGCTCTCGAGGCCAACTTCAGCATCGACGACCTCAGCGGCCGGGCGGTGAACAAGGCGGCGCTCCAGTCTCGCTTGGGTTTGACCGTTAACCCCGACGTGTTCTTGATGGGCATGGTAGCGCGTTTGGTGGAACAAAAGGGGATCGATCTGCTTATCCAAACCCTGGATCGCTTTTTGGCCTATAGCGATTCACAATTTGTCTTGCTGGGCAGCGGGGAAGCCTACTACGAGGGGCGGATCCGGGAGATGGCCGAGCGGCACCCGGGCAGAATGGCCTATCAACAGGGTTACCAGCCGCAACTGGCTCAGTTGATCTATGGAGGAGCAGACGTCTTTTTGATGCCCAGCCGCTTTGAGCCCTGTGGCATCAGCCAGATGATCGCCATGCGCTACGGCTGTGTGCCCATTGCCCGCCGCACGGGAGGGCTGGTGGATACGGTCAGCCATCACATTCCCAGCAAGGGGATCGGTACGGGCTACTGCTTTGATCGCTACGAAGCCCTGGACTTCTACACCTGCTTGGCGCGGGCTTGGGAGGCCTTTCAGCACAAAGACACTTGGCAGGCGCTGCAAAAGCGGGGCATGGCCACCGACTTCAGTTGGCAGCGCTCGGCGCTGGAATACCTGCGCCTGTACGAGCTGATTATGAACTTGCCGCTGAGGCCGGAAAAGACCTCCTCTGAGAATCAGCCCGCCCCCACTTAGCTCTACTCCGTCCAAACAGCCAGCCTCCCAGCAACTTCTGGCTGAGGGGATCCCTGAGCTGCGGCGGAGGCACCCAGAGTGAGATAAAGTAGAACGGGTTAACGAGGTTTTGAGGACTGCCTGCCAATGTTCGGACGACGTCCCGCTGTTATTGGCCAAGGTCGGCGCCAAGACGCCACTGTCCAAGGGCTCAACTTTCTGCGCCGTTCTTGGGCGCGGTTGGCTTTCGGCTTGTTGCTTGGCCTTGTCCTGGGCGTCGGCTCGACTCTCTGGGCCACGGCTCAAGAGCTGCCCCCTGGCCAGCAGCTCATTCCCAACCCGCAGCAGTTTCGGGCCCTAGAACAGCCCAACAATGCCCTCAGCGTGTTGCGGGCTGAACAACTGGCCGCCGAAGCCGATGCCGCCATCCAAGCGCAAAACTACGACCGGGCCATCGAGCTGCTGCAACAGGTGTTCAACGCCTACAACCAGCGCTCCAACTACCACCAAGATCTCTCCCGGGCTTTTGCCGGGATCCAAAACCGCATCTCCGAAGAGCAGCGGGAGCTGGCCCGGGTTGCCGCCCAGGCCCGAGATGAGGCTGCCTACGATCTGGCCGTGGTCTATCGGGCTGCCGGGCGCCCCGAGGAGGCCGTAGCCTGGCTGATTCAGGTCATCAAGAGCCAGACCCCAACCCGGGAGCTAGGCACCCAGGCCTACCAGCAGCTTCTGGAGATCGGCTTCGTCAGCACCCCCTTCCCCTAGCGCTCCTCTCCCAGATGCCGGTAGAAAGCCAGCGCTGTTTGCCCGTAGGCCCGCTGGTCAAAGCGCAGCAGGGATCCCACCTGGTCGGGCAGCTCGTGGCTGCTGCGGTGCTCGACGATCAAAGTTCCGCCTGGCTTGAGGAGGGGCGGGATCAGCGGCAGCAGGGGGGCATACAGACCCGCCTCGTAGGGGGGAGCAAAGTAGACGTAATCAAAGGGATCCAAACCCAAGCCTCGGCTGAGCAGCTTGCGGGCATCTCCCTGGATGACCTGGAAAGATTGCCCCGGCTGCGCCACCTTGGCCCAGTTGGCTCGGATGATGCGACAGGCAGGGGCGGCGATCTCGATCCCGGCCACAAAGGCCGCCCCATGGCACAGGGCCTCTGCCCCCACTGTGCCGGCTCCACAGCAGAGATCCAGCCAGCGACAGCCCTCCACCTGCCCCCGCAAGATGTTGAACAGGGCCTGCCTCACCCGCCCAGGGGTGGGTCGAGTGCCCAGGCCGGCAGGGGTCTGCAGCGCTCGTTTGCCGCTGATACGCAGGCCCATTAGTGTTAGGGGGAGGGAGTCGGTGTAGGCAACTGGCCGGTTAACCCGCTGCGCTGGGCGGCACGATCCCGTTCCATCTGGATCTGCTCCACCAAAGCTTCAGGCAACTGGGCAGCAGCCTGCAGGGCTTGGTCGAAAAGGGGAACTGCCTCCCGGTCTTGGCCCTTGGCAACCAAAATTTGCGCCTTGAGGTAGTAGAGCTCAGGGTTGTTGCAGGAAGCAGCAATGGCCCGCTCCACCGCCTCCAGCGCCTCGTCAAAGCGTTTCATATCCCGATAGGCCAGGGCTTGGCCGCGGTAGGACAAATAGTCAGGCGCTGCCAGGCGAAATTGATTCAACGCTTTCTCCCGATAGGTCAGCAGCAAATCCATATAGCCGTTGAGGAGATTCAGCTCTGGGTCGCTGCTGTCCACGGCCTGGGCGGCCCGGATGGACGCAAACAATTGATTGAGGGTGGGCAATGCCTTGGGCAGCCCGATCACCACCCCCTCCCGCACCACAGTGTTGGCCGCCTCCAGCCCATAGCCCACGCCCTCATACAGGTTGCCGCGCAAGGGATCCGTCTTTTTCAGCTCGGCAGCCACTTGTCGGGTTTGGGTGGCCAACTGGGCAAAAGCATCCAGATCCCCCTCCTGGTAGGCCAGCGCCCCCAACAGGGCATAGACCATTGGCTCGTCGGGGGAAGCTTTCTTGGCTATTTCCAGCTTCTCTCGGCTCTGGGTGTAGCGGCCTGCGCAGAAAAACTCCTCAAACGCCGCAGCCACCTCAGGGCTGATGGGGCGGGCATTGGCCCCGCTGCGAAAAGGATCCTGCGCCCAAACCGGCAAGGCGGATCCCCACACCCAACACAGGATCCCTGCGAGCTTGGCCCCTCTGCCGAACTTGTCGCTTCTCATCCCCTGGCCTCAGCACCCACTACGAACTTTTAGCGAATCGACGCGTCCTTGACCTGCTCTTCAGCGCAGCATTTGCGCAATCGCAGCAATGGCTGCGTCCTGAACCAACTCATTGGTCTCGTGGGCCAGGAGAGCGTGCAAGGGATCCAGGGCGCGCGGATCCCCGATTTGGCCGAGGGCGCGGGCTGCCGCCTCCCGCACCGCCGGTTCGCCGTCAGAAAGCTTGGTCAGCAAAGCCGGCACCGCCTCAACTGCACGCATTTGACCCAACTGATAGATGGTTTGCAGTTGGGCCTCAAGAGGGGTTGTCGCAGCTGTAGGAACAGAGCCGTACACAGAGATGCCAGGAGAGTAGCCGTAGGAGCCCCGGCCCGCCATGGCGATGGCCGAAAGGGCCTGCAACGCCTCTAGGGCATGATACCGCTCTGCCTCGTTCATATGCGGCAATTGGGCCACCAGGTTGTCAAAGGCTTGCTGTACAGGGTCAGCAGCCGCAGCCTGTTGGACAATGCGAGCAAGGTTTTGGTCGGCCCGCATCTGTTGCCAAGACTGGAGCATCGCCAAGCCGGCAACCACCAAAGCAGCATCGGCCAAAACAGCCAGCAGTGCCATCCCGCCCCAAATCTTGCTGCGACGGCTGAGCTTTCGCATCTGCTTATCCAGGTAGACGAAAGCCTGGTGCTGCCGCTCCCAAAAGTCAGGGGCCACCTGCAGAGTTTGGGCGCTCAGATCAGGAGACAGAAGGTTTTCCTCGCGGGCCACCTCCAAGCTTTGCAGCCTCTGGTTTAGGCGAGAAAAGTGTTTCGTCCAGAGCCAAGTAAACATCAGATCCCATCCTCTCTCCGAGCCTGCCAATGGAGCCAAATCTCCCTGACACAGCAATCTAGGGACTCGTGCTTGCATCCGTTAAGCGACAGGATAACAAAAGCCTCGGCCCCCCACCACCCGCTCTCGAGCGAAAAAGCGCAGCGCGGAAGCAAGCCATGGCTGCGGTGAAGCGCTCGGTGGTGACCCCCCCATAGACAGCCGCCCGCACCTTAGGCAGGCGGGAGCATAATCCGCTCCGAAAGACCTAGGAACACCGGGTACTGAGCACAGCCGAGCACCGTTCAGCGCTGCATCGAGATCGTCATCCTTCTCTAAGCGATCTTTCTGGCAACGAAGCAATTTTCGGCCCGGCGGCATTTCCCGCCGGAGCAGCATCGCGTTTGCGCCAGCAGACTGTGGGCCCTACGCAATTGGCTGGACGGACAAAACAACCTGTCTTGTCCACTTCCAGTTCCCCAAACAGAGGATTCCCAGGGGCAACCGAATCCTGGCAGATTCCTTACAATCTACGCTCAGATCAGCTCGCTTACCGGGAAGCGATCCAGCAGTTTTTGGGCTTCGCGAGCGTTTTCCCGCAACTCGGCTGGCAGATGGGGTATGTAGGGAATCTGGGAGAGCAAATCCAGCGTGCGGCGAATCAGGCGCACAATATCCCCAGCATCCAGGTTGGTGCTGGCCTCTAGCTGTTCCCAAGGGATCCCTTGCGCCCAGTGTTCCACGATCCCGGCCAAGCCAGGCTCAAACCCAATCGGCACGTGAAACACCTGGTGTTGCCGCTGGCTGCGGAACAGTTGCCGCCGCAAGCCTCGTAAGCCATGCAGCACATCCTCGACTAGCCCGGAAGTACGCAGCCGGCTGTAGGTACCCGAACGGGGAGGCTCGGCCACCAGGGCAGCGATCACCCCAGCGAAGTGATGGGGAGCACAGCCTAGACATTCGC
This sequence comes from Synechococcus sp. RC10A2, assembly GCF_047502605.1. Classification (NCBI taxonomy): domain Bacteria; kingdom Bacillati; phylum Cyanobacteriota; class Cyanophyceae; order Synechococcales; family Synechococcaceae; genus Synechococcus; species Synechococcus sp. RC10A2. The sequence continues at coordinate 34,905 of NZ_JANSHP010000101.1, read as the reverse complement.
CAGAGAGCAGAGCTAGACCCAGCCAGAGCTCGTTATCCCCTCGCAGAGCAGCCACCACCTCCCCACTAACTGTTGGCTGATACCCTTGCAGACAGTCGAACTCCTGCAGCACGCCCACCAGGGCCATAAATTGCTGCCAGCGCAACTCCTGCACAGACTCACTCTGGCGCTCCAAGTGCTGGAGGCGCTTGAGCAGACGCTGGCGCTTTTCCTGTAAACCTAGCAGCTTTTTCCCGACCCTATGGGCAGGGTTGACGCGGATGCGGGCTTCTAGGGCGCGGATTTTCTCCTCTTGGGCTTGGATGTGGGGAAAGGCCAATAGGCGCAGGGTGGGATCCGGCTCGGCTTCTCGCTGTTTGAGCAGGTAGCGCAAGATGCGCCGCTCTTCCCGCCGTTGCGCCTGCATTTTCTCGTAGCGGGCGATATCTTCGTCGGAAATCCCCTCCAGGAGGCGGTCAATTTCCTCCAGCTCGGCGCGAGTGCGCTGGAGCTCCTGTTGTTCGGGCAACCTTTGCAGCGAGAGCAAATACTGGCCAAAGCTGCGGTTAATGAGATCCCGGGCCGCCTCCAGAGAGTGCTTCTGCAGCAAGTTCAGCACCATGCCATAGGTGGGGGTAAACTGGCTCACCAGGGGATCCGCTCCTGCCGTGGCCAGCCGCGCTGCCTCCTGCGCCCCCTCAAAGGGAGATTGCAAGGTCACCACATGCCCAATCACATCTTTGCCCCGTCGTCCGGCCCGGCCCGACATTTGCATAAACTCAGAGGCAGTCAGGAGGCGATGGCCGTCGTCGGTGCGCTTGGAGAGGGAGGAAATCACGGTCGTGCGGGCGGGCATGTTGATCCCGGCGGCCAAGGTCTCGGTGGCGAAGACCAGCTTCACCAACCCCTGCTGAAAGAGGTGCTCCACCAGGCCCTTCCAGGCGGGCAACATGCCGGCATGGTGGGCGGCAATCCCCCGGTAGAGGGCATCCAGTTGATCCCGACGCACGGCTTCCGGCGTTTCCCGGCAAAAGCGGTCGATCTGCTCGGCCAACTGCTGCCGTTCTGCCTCGCTGGCGATCAAGTCCAAGTTCCCCACGCTGGCCACCGCCAGGTCGCAGCCTTTGCGGCTGAAGATGAAATAGATGGCCGGCAACATGTCCCGCTGGCGCAGGTTTTCCACCACCTGCACCATATCCGGCACCCCCCCATAGGAGGACTGGCCGGACTTGGGGAGTTTGCTTTTTAGGCGGCGATTGCAAACCCACTGGCCCGACTCCGTTTGTTCCAGCAGGGGGAACAGCCCTTTGCGATTGGCAAAGTGAAATTGCAGCGGCACCGGGCGATGGCTGGAGTCGATCAGTCGCGTGGGGCCATGCACCTGGTTCATCCAGTCGGTGAGCTGGTCGCTGTTGGCCAGCGTGGCCGAGAGGGCAACAAGCTGGATGTGGGCAGGGCAGTAGATGATCGCCTCTTCCCAGACGGTGCCTCGCTGCTGGTCGTTCATGTAGTGGCATTCGTCCAGGATCACCGCCTGCACGTCTTGCAAGGGATCCCGGCTCAGGGCCTCCGCCTCCTCCCAAGGTTCCATCCCATCGCCAGAGGCTCCTCTCTGAACGGCCAGAGAGAGCGGCGTGCCATAGAGCATGTTGCGGAAGATCTCGGTGGTCATCACCAAGATCGGCGCCTCCCGGTTGATGGAGATGTCGCCGGTGAGCAGGCCAACCTGTTCTGGGCCGAATTGCTGGCCAAAATCCCGGAACTTTTGGTTGGAGAGGGCCTTCAGGGGCGTTGTATAGAAAACCCGCTTGCCCTGGGATAGGGCCCGATAGATGGCATACTCTCCGATCAGGGTCTTGCCGGATCCCGTGGGAGCACAGACCACCACCGATTCCCCAGCAGCCAGAACCTGAATGGCTCGGATCTGAAAGTCGTCCAGCTCGAAGGGGAAAAGCTGCCGCAACTCGTCCAGCAAATCGGTTGCCGGGGAGAGAAGCGCACTCATGGGATCCAAATCAACATTGGGAAACCTGGAAACCCGCCCAATTCACTGCTTCCTGTGGGTTGTACCTTCTAGGATACAAGCTTTCTTGGGGCGTCGACTGCTCCCCTGCAAAAAGCGCCAGTTACTCTGCTTCTTTGGATCAAGAACAGCAGCTCAAGCAAGTGCTAAAATGGGGTGCCGTTGCCGGATGCTATCGTGCTGGTCGTCATCGACAACTACGACAGCTTTACCTACAACTTGGTGCAGTACCTGGGGGAGTTGGGAGCTCAGCTTCAGGTTTTTCGCAATGACCAGCTCTCCGTTGACGACCTGCGCCGAATGCAGCCGCAAGCTGTAGTTATCTCTCCTGGGCCAGGGCGGCCGGAAGATGCCGGGATCTCCCTGGAGTTGATTCGGGAGCTGGGGCCAGAGCTGCCGATTTTGGGGGTTTGTCTGGGGCACCAGTGCATTGGCCAGGTCTATGGTGGTCAGATCGTGCGCGCACCTGAGCTGATGCATGGCAAAACCTCGCTCATTTACCATCGAGGGGTGGGGGTGTTTGAGGGGTTGAGCCAGCCTTTCACGGCCACCCGCTACCACAGCTTGGTGATCGAGCCTTCTACGTGTCCTGATGAGCTGGAGGTGACGGCTCAAACAGGCGATGGGATCATCATGGGGGTACGCCACCGCCGCTATCCCCACGTTCAGGGCGTGCAGTTCCACCCGGAGAGCATCTTGACTGCAGAGGGCAAGCGCTTGTTGAGCAACTTCCTGCGCAGCGCCAAAGCCTCAACTGCTGCTCAGCCCAATGTTTCGCAGAAACCTCAGGAAACCGTTGCCGTTGTTACATCAGGGATCCCCACTCCATGAAGCGTCGCCAGCTTCTGCAAGCCAGCGCTGGGCTGCTGGGATCGATGGCCGTGAACCTGGCCAGAGGGCGCAAAGCGGGCGCTCAGACAGCGCCGGCACAAGGTTCGGAAACGCCAACAACCCCAGGGTCTATAGAGTTCACTCCCGGCTCCAGCTCGCAGGGGCTGCAACTGACTTGGCTGCACCACAGTTGTGTTTTGTTCGAGGGGGAGGGCCGACGGTTTCTGGTCAACCCGTTTCGGCCGGCGGGCTGTACGGCTGGCTATCCTGCCCCACGAGTTGCTGCCGATCTGGTGTTGCTCAGCAGCCGCTTGTTGGATGAAGGGGCTTTGGATGTGGTGCCCGGCAACCCCAAGGTGCTGTTTCAGCCGGGAGACTATCTGATTGACGGGATCCGGGTGCAAGGAGTACGCATGCCCCGTGGCCCTCGCTTTGGCGTAAACGTGGGTTGGCGCTGGCGCATGGCTGGGATCGACATTGTCCATTTGGGAGGGGCGCTGCAGCCAATTACGCGGGAGCAGTCCATCCTGCTTGCTCGTCCCGACCTGTTGCTGGTGCCAGTGGGGGGTGGGCCGAAAAATTACGATCCTGCTGGGGCCAAGGCGGCCATTGAAGCGCTGCAGCCGAAGTTGGTCATCCCCACCATGTATCGCACCGTCGCCGCCGCCGACTCCCAATGCGATCTGGTGCCGCTGCAGGAGTTTTTGCGTCTCTTCCCCGCTGCTGCCCCGCAACCTGCCCTCAGCAACCCGTTGCTGCTCTCGGCCCAGGCTCTGCCCAGGCAGGGGCTCGCCATCCTTTTCTTTGAGGAATAGGGCTATGCGAGGTCAGGTCCTAAAAATCGCTGTCGGACTGGGATCCCTGCTAGTGGGGGGTCTGGGATTCTATGGATACTCCCTACCAGAAGATCCACAAGCCTTGGCCCAAGCCAACCCGCTGCGGCTGCAACTGGCTCTCTGGCTGGGGAAAGACGCCAACGCTGTCGATGAGCGGGGCAAGACAGCCCTGTTTTTCGTGGAGAGCGGCCTCAACGCCCGTCTTTTGCTGGCAGCGGGGGCGGATCCCAACCGGTTGGATCGCGGCGGGGCCAGCCCCCTGCACCAGGCTGCCCGCCTGGGCAACGCTGAGGTCACCCAAGCCTTGCTGGAGGGAGGGGCTGACGTCAACGCCTGCTTCGGGGCCGGCGGCTTGGCCCTGCATTTTGCCGCTTGGTCGGGCAACCCTGAAGTGGTGCGGCTGCTGCTGGAACATGGCTCTGAGATCGACGAGCCGGACGGCTACGGCCTCACCCCTTTGCAAATTGCCCAGGACATGCGCCGCTGGGAAGCGGCGATTCTGCTTTCCCAATGGCCCCGCCCCAACCATAAGGACAATCCCTGAGCCAGCCCTACCACCCCAGCACCCAGGCGAAGATCAAAGGCGCCACGATGGTGGCATCCGACTCGATGACGAACTTGGGCGTGTCGACCCCTAACTTGCCCCAGGTGATCTTCTCGTTGGGCACCGCCCCCGAGTAGGAGCCGTAGCTGGTGGTGGAGTCGCTGATCTGGCAGAAATAGCCCCACAGAGGGATCCCCTTGCGGCCCAGGTCTTGGTGCAGCATGGGCACTACGCAGATGGGAAAATCCCCGGCAATGCCGCCGCCAATTTGGAAGAAGCCGATGGAGCACTCTGCCGAGGTGCGCGTGTACCAGTCCGCCAGGTGGATCATGTACTCGATGCCCGTGCGGACGGTATGGACATGGCGGATCTCGCCGCTGATGCAGTGGGCAGCGTACATGTTGCCGGTGGTGGAGTCCTCCCAGCCCGGTACGTAGATGGGCAAGTCGGCCTCCATGGCCGCATAGACCCAAGAATCCCGCGGATTGATCTGGTAGTAGGGCTCCAGCCGGCCGCTGCGCAGGATGCGGTAGATGAACTCGTGCGGGAAGTAGCGCTCCCCCGCCTGATCGGCAGCCGTCCACTCTTCCAGCAGAGCTTTTTCCAGGCGCCGCATCGCCTCTTCTTCGGGAATGCAGGTATCGGTTACCCGGTTCAGGTGCCGCTCCAGCAGCTCCTGCTCCTGCTGCGGGCTGAGATCGCGGTAGTGGGGCACCCGCTCGTAGAAGTCGTGGGCGATGAGGTTAAAGATGTCTTCCTCCAGGTTGGCGCCGGTGCAGGAGATGGCGTGCACCTTGTTCTGCCGAATCATCTCGGCCAGAGAAAGGCCCAGCTCTGCCGTGCTCATGGCGCCGGCCAGGGTCACCATCATCTTGCCGCCTTTCTCCAGGTGAGCAGCGTAGCCCTTGGCGGCATCCACCAGGGCGGCGGCGTTGAAGTGGCGAAAGTGATGCTTAAGAAATTGGCTGATAGGACCTTTGGCCACTGCTTCTGCGGTTATCATGGTTGGGTTTCTAAGCAAGGCGGGTTCGCCTTCCCAAGGCACAGACTCCGTATCATAGCCAAACCTAAGAGCGCTGGCAAGCTTTTAGGGATCCCTTCAACCTTTTGTTTTGGACATTGCCGGCATGGCCATTGCTCTAGAGTACGTTCGCGAGATCTACTATCGGCCGCTGCTGCAGTTGGTGTACGAGGCGCAAACGGTGCATCGGCAGCACCATCCGCCTGGCCGGGTTCAACTCTGCGCCCTGGTCAACATCAAGTCGGGCCGCTGCCCGGAAGACTGCGCCTATTGCCCCCAAAGCGCCCGCTACTCGACAGGGATCGAGACCTACCCCTTGATCTCGCTGGAGTCGCTGCGTCAGCAGGCCATGGCCGCCCAAAGGGCCGGCGCCACCCGGCTGTGTATGGGCGCTGCCTGGCGGTCGGCCCCGGCAGGGGAGGCGTTTGAGCGGGTGTTGGAGATGGTGCGCCTGGTGCGCAAGCTGGGGATGGAAGCCTGTGTCACCCTGGGGATGGTGTCGGCTGCCCAGGCGCAGCAATTGGCGGCGGCGGGTCTGACGGCCTACAACCACAATCTGGACACCTCGCCGGCGTTCTACCCCCGCATCATCACGACGCGCACCTATCGGGATCGCCTGGAGACACTGGCCCATGTGGCGGCAGCCGGCCTGCAGATCTGCTGTGGCGGCATTGTCGGCCTTGGGGAAAGCGACGAAGACCGCATCGGCCTGCTGCACGTTCTGGCCAACCTGACGCCGCCCCCCACTTCAGTGCCCATCAACGCTTTGGTTCCCGTGGCCGGCACGCCCCTAGGCCAGCTTCCCCCGCCCGATCCGCTGCTGCTGGTGCGCACCATCGCCACGGCCCGCCTGCTGCTGCCCACCGCCCAGATCCGGCTCTCGGCAGGGCGAAAAAACCTGTCCGAGAGCGAGCAGGCGTTGTGCTTCTTGGCGGGGGCCAACTCCATCTTCACCGGGGAAAGGTTGCTGACCACGCCCAATCCGGGCCAGGCTGCCGATGCGGCTTTGCTCGAGAAGCTGGGCCTGCAACCTCTGTAGAGGCATCTCCCCTTGCCCTTTCGGGATCCCTGCTTGTAACAATCTTTGCAGAAAATCGAACCCTCTTAACCCTGTCGGCAGCCATGCCAGAATGGTGGCGACAGTGTTCTTCAGGGTTGTCACGTCGGGTTCATGTCTCCTGTCAGCACTGCCGAGCCCCTTGCCGAAGTCCAATCCCCTGAGGCGGCTGCTGCTTCTCCTCCCCAGCCCTTGCCGGGGGAGACTGGGGAGCCGTCAAGGGGGGGGTTCTTTTGGGGATCCCTGCGGCGCTGGTGGTCTCGCTGGAAACAAAAGCTGCGCCTGGAGACCCAGTTGCTCTTTGTGGCCACGCTGGTGGTCTCGCTGGTGGTGAGCAGCTTCACCTTCTGGGCCGTCAGCACCGTGCAGCAGGATGCGCGCTTTAACGAAGCCCGCTTTGGCCGGGATCTGGGGCTGCTGTTGGCGGCCAATGTCGCCCCCCTGATCGCAGAAGATCGCATTGGCGAAGTGGCCCAGCTGTCGCGGCAATATTTTGAGAGCACCAGCAGCATTCGCTATTTGCTCTATGCCGACCCGGAGGGGAACATCTACTACGGGATCCCGTTTTCCAACCAGGAGGTGAAAACCTCCCTCAGCCTTACCCGTCGCATCCAACTGCCGGACAACCGCCCGCCTGCCGAGGGTCAGCCGCTGGTGCGCGCCCACCTCACCCCTGCCGGGCGGGTGACGGACATTTTTGTCGGCATCTATCATCAGGGCCGCTTTTTGGGCACCCTCGGCCTTGGCATCAACCCCAACCCCGCCCTCGTGCGCTCGACGCAACTGGCGCGGGAGGTCGCGATTGGAGTGTTCTTGGCGGTGTGGGTTCTGGCCATCCTGGGAGCCGTGGTCAACGCCCTCACCATTACTTACCCCATCAAAGCACTGGTCAAGGGCGTCCAGGAGATCACCAAGGGCAACTTCAAGCAGCGCATCGACCTGCCCTTTGGGGGAGAGCTGGCCCAGCTCATCGACAGCTTTAACGAGATGGCGGAGCGGCTGCAGAGCTACGAGGAGCAGAACATCGAAGAACTGGCCGCCGCCAAGGCCAAGCTGGAGACTTTGGTTTTCTCCATCGTCGATGCCGCCATTTTGCTGGACGCTGAGTTTCGCGTACTCTTGCTCAACCCGGCGGCTTCCCGCATGTTCGGCTGGGAGGGCGAGCCTGTTTTGGGCAAGCCCTTGCCGGAGCTGTTGCCCGAGGATCTGCGGCAGCAGTTGGCCCGCCCCCTGATGCAAATTGCCCGCGGGGATCAAGAGGCAGAGGAAATTCGCGTCAACCTCAGCGGCCCCACCAAGCGCGTCATCCGCATCCTGCTGTCGCCGGTGTCGGATCCGCGGCGGCAAAACCTCAAGGGGATCGTGATGACGGTGCAGGACATCACCCGCGAGGTGGAGCTCAACGAGGCCAAGGCCCAGTTCATCAGCAACATCAGCCACGAGCTGCGCACCCCACTCTTTAGCATCAAGTCCTTCATCGAGACCCTCTACGAGTACGGCGAGCAGATGTCGCCAGAGGAGCGGCTGGACTATCTGGAAATTGCCAACCGCGAAACCGATCGCCTCACCCGCCTGGTCAACGATGTGTTGGATTTGTCCCGTCTGGAGTCGGGGAAACAGTACCACTTCGAGGCTGTCGATATTGCAGCGGTGATCGAGCAAACCCTGCGCACCCACCACCTGCAAGCCCGCGACAAAGGGATCCAGTTGCGCAAGTTCGTCGATCCGGATCTGCCCCTGGTGTGGGGCAACTACGATCTGCTGCTGCAAGTGATGACCAATCTCTTGGGCAATGCCCTCAAGTTCACGCCCTCGGGAGGGCTGGTGACGGTGCATGCCCACCCGGTCGTGCAGGCGGATGGATCCCCGCAGGCGGTGCGGGTGGCGGTGGCCGATACGGGCATCGGCATTGCCCCGGAGGATCAGGAGCGGATCTTCGACCGCTTTTTCCGGGTGGAGAACCGCGTCCACACCCTGGAGGGCACCGGCCTGGGCCTGGCCATCGTGCGCAACATCCTGGAGAAACACCACACCCGCATCTGCCTGGAAAGCAAGCTGGAACAGGGATCCACCTTCTGGTTCGACCTGCACCTCTACACCGAAAACGGGCCGCTGGAGTTTGCCGCCCAGCCAGGCGAAACGGATCCCCCCAGTTGCCGCTGGCGGGAGGACTCCCGTCACACCCATCAATCTTGAGGAGCAGAAATGGACAGCCTACCGGCAATTTTTTGGGATTGGGCCTCAGCGCTGCCTGCGGCTTTCGCATTTTTGTGCCGCTGTTGGTGATGAACCTGGCAGCTCGCTCCGGGCATCTGCCGTTGGCTCCCGATCTGCAGTGGATTGGGTCGGAAGAGGCGCTGTCGGTTTTTGCGGTGGCTACCTTTTTCGAGGTTGCTGCCTACTGTGTACCCTGGGTGGATAACCTGCTGGACGTGGTGGCAACGCCGGTGGCGGTAGCGGCCGGGATCCTGGTGATGTCGGCGGCAAGGGATCCCTCTACACTGGAGAAGGTTTTGAGTTGTGAGGGGTTGCTGCCATGCCGCCTCGCTGGCCCCGGAAGCCCTCCCGTCGGGATCCTGAGTTTCGCAAGCTGGATGACCGCTACACCTACGCGGCGCATCTGGCTGTTTTTCTCTGCAGCGCGTCGGGGCTGGTGTTTTTCCAGCAGCTGTATCGGGCGGATTGGCCGTGGCTGCTGCCGCTGTTGGGCGGGTGGGGCCTAGGCCTGGGGATCCACAGCTTCTGGATCTTTTTTGTGGCCCGCTATCCTGCCGATCCGGGTTTGGTGGAGCTCCCCCCCGAAGCCAACGAAGACTCTGCAGAAGCCGGCTAGCGGCCTCCTTCAAGGGGAGCCAGAAGAGAAGAGGCGCTGTCGTCGTTGCCGCTGCAGCAGCAGGGGGGAAAGGTCGCTCTCGTCGTAGATATCCCCCACCAGCTCTTCCAAAATGTCCTCCAGCGTAATGAGGCCGGTGGTGCCGCCAAACTCATCCACCACGATCCCCAGGTGTTGGCGGGAGCGCAGCATCTCTTTGAGCAGCAGGCTGACGCGCTTGGTCTCGGGCACAAAAAAAGGCGGGGACATGGCCTTGGTCACCTCGGCATTGCCCTTTTGCTCCAGGTAGCGCAGGGCCTGCTTGAGGTGGATGACGCCGACGATCTCGTCCTTGGATTCCCCCTGCACGGGGATGCGGGAGTAGCCCGTCTCCAGGCAGAGCTTCACCACATCCTGCAGCGTTTTGTCGTGGGAAATGGTCTCCATTTTTACCCTTGGCTTGGCCACATCCCCAGCCTGGAGCAAATCCAACGCCAGCGCCCCGCGAAACAGGCGCCGTTTTTGCCAATCCAGTAGCCCTCGCTGCCCCAGCACATCGATCAACAGCTCCAAATCCTTGAGGGAAGCGGTGGCTGTCAGCGGCGAGAGCTCCAACAGGTTGAACAGTCTGCTGACAACCCACTCAGAGGCAGCGGTAAAAGGGCGCAGCAGCACCGAGAGGACATGGACAGGCCGCACCACCCAGCGGAACACTGCCAGCGGATGGCTCACCGCCAAAGACTTGGGCGCCACTTCCCCCACCAGGAGCACCAGGATCGTGGTGGGCACGGTGGCGGCCAAAGCTCCAAACTGGGATCCCAGCAGCTCAATAGAGATGGTGGTGGCCAGGGCGGCAATGCCGATGTTGACAAAGTTGTTCACCAACAACAGGGTGGTGATCATCCGTGAGCGCTGTTGTTGAGCCAGTCGATAGAGGCCTTGCGGATCCCCTTGTTCTTCGATCAGGGACTCCAAGCGCAGGTTGTCCATAGCCGTGATGGCGGTTTCCGCTCCGGAGCAGGCCCCTGAGAGGAGAAGCAGAAAAGCCAGGAGGAGGACATTACCCATAGTGCTCGCGGCTACCCAGAGCCGGATACGAGTGATTTGGGCCGAGGGGGAGCAGGGCAGGCCAGTATCTCTTCGTCAACAGGATTCCTACCTTAGCGGTTCTGGCCAAGCGCATCGCCCCCCCAAGGCTCAACACCTCAGAATTGAATTGGCCCCATCTCGCAAGCTTGAGAAAATCTTCAGGGTTCAGATAACTTCAGATAATATCGAAATGGGCTGCCCCGGATCGCTCCAAAAGCTGCCGGTACAGCCTCACAATTTTGTCTTCCACCTCAGCTTGGCTCAGGTGATCCGTGTCGATCAGAATGGCATCGGGGGCAGGCCGCAAGGGAGAGATAAGCCGCTCGCTGTCGCGGCGATCCCGCTGCTCGATCTGAGCTTTTAACTCTTCGAGGGACACCACTTGTCCTTGGGCTTGCAGTTGGTGTTGCCGGCGCTGGGCCCGCTCCCCCACCGAGGCGGTCAAAAAGACTTTCAGCTCGGCATCAGGAAAAACATGGGTGCCGATATCTCGCCCCTCCAGGACGGCCCCCCCATCCCGTCCAATGAGGCGTTGCCGCTTCACCAGCTCCTGCCGTACCCCCGGCACTGCCGCCACCTGAGAAACCCAGCGGGTCACCTCTGGGGAACGAATGGCCTGGGTAACTTCCTCACCGTCGGCCCAGATGCGGGTGGGTTCGTCGGCCGAGGGGCCACTTTGTAGGGTTAGTTGGGTTTGGGCAGCCAGTTGGGTCAGTTGCTCGGCGTCGTCCAACGGGATCCCCCGCTGCAGCGCCAGCCAGGTGATGGCCCGGTACATCGCCCCCGTATCCAGGTACAAGAGCTGCAGTTGAGCGGCCACTGCCCGCGCTACGCTGGACTTCCCGGCCCCTGCCGGGCCGTCGATGGCAATCAGCGGGCGACGCCCCCTTTTCGGGGAAGGAGGCACTGCACTCTGCTGTTCTTGGGGCAAGGGATCCACCCCTTCCGGGGAAAGGAGCAGGTTGTCGATGAGGCGAGTTTGCCCTACATAGGCGGCGATGGCCAGTAGCCCCTTATCTTTCACCTCCGATAGGGGCTGGAGGGTTTGCGGATCCACCAATTCCAGATATTGCACGCGCAGCTCGGGGGTGCGCTCCAGCTCAGCACGGGCGGCGGCCAGGATCCCTTCGGCGGAGGGATCCCCGGCTTGCCAGTGGTCGTAACCTCGGCGCAGGGCGCGGTACAGGCTGGCGGCCACCTGCCGCTCCACTGCCGAAAGGTAGCGGTTGCGGGAGCTGTAGGCAAGGCCGTCGGCTTCTCGCACGGTGGGGCAAGGGACAATGGTGGTGGGAATTTGCAGATCTTGAACCAGCCGCTGGATAATTGCCAGTTGCTGGGCATCCTTTTGGCCAAAATAGGCCCGCTGCGGCTGCACCAGGTTTAGCAGTTGCAGCACAATGGTGGCCACGCCGCGAAAATGCCCCGGTCGGTGGGGGGCGCAGAGGGTCTGCAAAAGGGACTCAGGAGGCATGACCCAGGTGCGATCGCCGGCAGTGGCCGGGTCGGCCCCCATCTCCTGCGGGTCGGGGGCAAACACCACATCCACGCCCGCGGCTTCACACAGAGCCCGATCCCCTTCCTCGTCGCGGGGGTAGCGATCCCAGTCTTCGTTGGGGCCAAATTGGAGGGGGTTGACAAAGATGCTGACCACCGTGTGGTCACACTCTTGGCGGCAGCGGCGAATTAGGCTGAGATGTCCTTCGTGCAGGGATCCCATCGTTGGCACCAGGCCTATGGTAGATCCCCGCCAGCTCGCTACCTGCTCCCGCAAAGCCGCCACCGTGCGCAGCCACTGCATCGCCATGCCACCTCACCTGCTGAGCCACTCTCTTGCCGACGGTTTGGTGCCAGCTTTTTCCTCCCTGGCTTTCACAGACCCATCTTATTGCCGCGCTGATACTGTCTGTAGGCGGCCACAAACAGGCCTGCCAAGGTAACCAGCACCATCCCCAAAACGATCCCCAGCAAAATTGGCTCGATCACAACCTAGGCCTCCTACTTCAAACCTAGATCATGATAAGCCAAGCCCAAACTCTTCCTCACCTTGCCCGGGGGGATCCCTGCCAAAAGTCAAAACAACGAAGGTACAGGGGACGCCCCCAATTGCCTCGGTGGAGGGTCAAGTCTCCACGGCTATGGCTTGCTCTTTGATCGCTTTGATCGCTTCGTTGAACCTGCAACTGTCCCGCCCGAACTTGCCGAAAGATGTTTCCCAACCACAACTGCTCTCCCGCTTTGAAGGAGTGTCTGGCTGGGCTGGAAGAGCAACTGCGCCCTCTGGCGGACAAGGCCGTTCCCCTGTTGGTGGCAGACTCGGATCCGCTGCAAGTGTGGGCTGCCGTTTTGGCCTGCCAACACCTGGGGATCCCCCTCTTCTTGGCCAATCCCCACTGGGGAGGACGAGAGTGGGGGCAGGCTCTGGCCAGCCTGGGATCCGCTTGGCGCTGGCGGCGAGGGCAGTTGCAGGAGGGTTCTGCCTCCTCCCACCCCCCTCTGCAGCATTGGCAACAGATCCTACCCAGCGCCGATTGGCCAGTAATCGGGATCCCTACCGGTGGCTCCGGCGGCCAGGTGAAATGGGCAGTGCACTCCTGGCGTACCCTCAGCGCCTCTGCCAGAGCCCACCAGCAGCACTTCAGCGTGGATTGCGTCCATAGCTATTGTGTCCTGCCCCTGTACCACGTCAGCGGCCTGATGCAAGCTGTTCGTTCCTGGCTGAGCGGCGGCCAGTGGATTGTCTGGGATTGGAAACGACAGCAGCAGGCCGAGGCCTGGGATCCGCCTTTGCCGGGCAGCTTTCTGTCGCTGGTGCCCACCCAGTTGCAGCGGCTGTTGCTCAACGCCCAGCCGGGAGTCTTGGAGAGCCTGCGCCAGTTTCGAGCCATTCTGGTTGGCGGCGGCCCCACCTGGCCCAGTTTGCGGCAACAGGCCCGGCAACTGCACCTGCCCTTGGCCCTCACCTATGGCATGACCGAAAGCGCCTCCCAGGTGTGTACGCTCCTGCCGGAAGCCTTTTTGCAGGGGAGCGATAGCCTGGGGCGGCCCCTGCCCCACGCCACCCTGGAGATCCGCGGCGAAGCAGGGGATCCCTTGCCCGCCCAGACGGCGGGCCACATCCACGTGTGGGCGGAATCCCTGGCGCTGGGCTACTACCCTTTGGCGAGGGAGGCTGATGGCCTGGGCAAGTGGCAACAGCGGGGCTTCACCCCTGGAGATTGGGGCTATCTGGACTCAGACGGCTATCTCTACTGGCTGGGCCGCGCCGACGACCTGATCCTGACCGGCGGGGAAAAGGTGATGGCGGCCGAGGTAGAAGGGGAGATCCGGGCCAGCGGCTGGGTGGAGGATGTGTGCGTGCTCGGCCTGCCCGACGGCGAGTGGGGCCAGCAGGTGGTGGCGGTGGCCGTGCCCAAGGCTGGGATCCCTGCCCTCCCCGTAGAGCTGGAGAGGCACCTAAAGCAACACCTGAGCCAACAACTGAGCCCCTTCAAGCACCCTAAGCAATGGCTATGGTGTGCCGGGATCCCGCGCAACGCCCAGGGCAAAGTCAGCCGCCAACAGCTGCGGCAGTGGGCGGCCCAGCAGTTGAGACTGGCAACGCCAGGCAGCTAGCCGGATCCCTCCCGGATGCCCAGACGGGCCAAGTCTCGCCAGATTTCAAAGGCCAACTCGCGGTTGTGTGGCTCTGTGGCCAAAGCTTTTCTCAAGTAAGCCTCTGCCTGCTGGTAGCGACCCTCGCAGATTAAATGATTGCCGAAGCGCTGATAGGCCAAAGCCAAGATGTGGATGGCTTCCTTGGAGTTGGGAAACCGCTTCAGCAGCGCCTCCGCCAGAGCCACTGCCGTGGGCAACTTACGCTCGCGCCAAGCCGCCTTGACGCGGGCAATCCCTGCCTCAAGGGATTCCCGAGCCGGTGGTTCTGCTGAGATGGAGCCTGACCCAGTGGTGCGTACAACCACGCGCCTTTCCCCCCTCACAGAACTGGGTGGAGAGTGTCGTTGGGCGTCGTAGCGCCGCCGCTCTTCAGGGTTGCTCAGCACTTGGTAGGCCTGGTAGATCTGCTCAAATCGTTCTCGGGATCCCTCTCCTGCCACATCGGGGTGAAACTGCCGCGCCAACCGGCGAAAGGCTCGCTTGATATCTTCGCTGTTCGCTTGGGGAGAGAGGTTCAGGATTGCATAGTAGTCCATGAGCGGCAGCAGAAGAGAGGGTGAGGGGCTGCTGAACCTGGGCGAAGAGTCAGCTCTGGCTCGGAGCTACGCCGATCATGCCATGCCAACCTGGGCTGAACCAAGGGATCCCCTCGGCGCTCATGCAATTTAGATCCAATCTAGTAGAGAATCATTCTCATGTTGAGGCATGGTGCTGCATTGACCATTCTGACTGAGCGCTAAGAGGCATCTCTTCGCACAGCTACCTCAGAGGCAGGGATCCAGTGCTAGACTTTGCCCAAGTTGTAAATTCCAGACTTTGCCTAACTCTACTCCTAACTGTTCTCAAAGTACTTTTAGCTGTCTCTAAGTCCTATTTCTGAGTGACTATGAGCGAAGCACTGCACCGCGCCCTTGCCAATGAAGACCCGCAAGGATTGCTGGCTTACTTGCAGCAAGGGGGAGATGTGAATGCTCCCGATTCGCAGGGGTTCACCCCGCTTCACAAAGCAGTACTCATCGGCAATCTGGAGCTGTTGGACTTGCTTTTGGCTTATGGCGCTTCCGTCGACTCGATGGATTCCACAGGGGCTACGCCGCTCCATTTGGCTGCTGCCAGCGGCCAGGTGGAAGTGGTGGAGCGGCTTCTCAAGGCAGGCAGCGATATCGATCTGCTAGATCGCTATGGATACACTCCTCTCCATCGGGCTGCCCTAACCGATCAGGCAGAAGTTATTGGTCTGCTGATCCAAAAAGGGGCAAAAACCTGTGGCGTTCTCCACTGGGCTACAGCTACGGGTAGGAAAAGCGTTCTCGCCCGCTTGCTCTCCAAGGGGGCACCGGTGGATGCCGTTGATGAGACGGGGCGAACTCCTCTGCACGAGGCGGCCACACAAGGACACTTGGGCATCGCTCGCTTTCTCATTTTGTACGGGGCCGATGTCAACGCGCGCAACCGCTTCGGGGCGACACCCATGCACTGGGCTGCCTGGGAAGGGCATATCCAGATCCTAGAGCTGCTGTTGGAAAATGGGGCCGAATTAAACCCCCGCAATCACGATGGACACACTCCCCTCGCCTATGCCCAGAAACGTCAGCACAGGCTAGCTGCCCAATGGCTGCAAGACCGAGGCGCAACCCTTTAGTTTGGCTTAAGGGATCCCTACTTCTTGGGAGACGGGAGATAGAGTTGGAAGGAATTCCACAGAAAAAGGAGAGAGGATGTTAGATTTCCCCTCTCCGATCTCTTCGTCGCGGTTAGCGTTAACGCCATCTAGATTCTAATCGATAACTCGCATCTGGTTCAATTCCTTTCTCCAGATTTTAATCTTCTTCCAACATCATTTTTTAGAGAACAAAACAAAGACGGAACAGCTAGCTTGTTCCGAAAACATCCGTTTATCTCCTTACTTTCTAGAGGATTGGTAGCCATTCCAAATAGCTCAAGATACTTCCCCAGCGCTTCACGCCGCTTTCGCTTGCTGGCCCGCCGACGCAAGCGCGATCACCCTCGACTGCTACCTCCTACTTCAACACGATGTTGGCGGAAAACCTCCCCCTCTCCCATTAATTGATATTTAGTCTCATTAACTTTGTGGAGAAAAAGGGATCCCTGCCAAGCGCAGGATGGCCAGTTCCGCCGGCGCGGGATCCCTGCTGCGTCCAAGACAAGAGAGGAAGACTGATGGATATGACTCCACCACTCAACCGGGTGACAGTATAGCACTATTGAGATTAAGTTGCAATATATTCCATGACACATCGGTTCCTCTTTGATAAAGACTTGCATCAAACCGAGTGAGTCTGGTAGAGTACCTAGCTAAAGTAGTTGGAAAAATTTGCAGCTAGGTCTTCGCAGGTTGCGGAGTGGTGAGCATGACATGGCAACAGGTTCAGGCGGGCGTGTGGTGTCGGCAGTTGGGGCAATTGGCGCCCCAGTGGTGGCTGGGGTGGAGTCCTGAGCAGGGCTTCCGGCTCTATCGCCAAGAGTCCCTACCTTCTCTCTCTGCTTTGCGGATTCGCTGCCAAGAGCGAGATGGCTGGCTGGATGTGTTTTTGGGAGAAGCGGAGCAACATCTCCAGCGGCGGCGCAGTCTCTTAGACGCAACGGCGCGGGTGGCTTTGCACTACTTGCCGGAAGAGCTGGTTCAGATTCGGTCTCTTCCACGTCCTCATGAGCGCATTCCTCTGGAGCTTTGGCAGCGGCTAACCCAGCAACGGAGTTGAGGTCTACCCAAGAATTCTTAAAAAACCATTAAAACCCTTACTGAGCTGCATTCAAAGTCACTTCACCCCGCGGGGATCCGAGGCGACCGGGAAGGCGGAAGTTCTCTTCCCTTCCAGCCTTTCTTGCTCTGGGGAGCGATAGCCCCTCTGCTCTTTTTCTCTCCGCCTGGCCAGGCTTAAGCTGGGAAGGGAAGTGCAGCGGCTGAAGCCATGACCGTTTCTGAGCACCAACCCAAGCCACGCTTTGAGCAGCAAGCCGGTGGGCTGACTGCTCGCCGCCTTTTGAAGGGATCCATCATCGGCGCCGGGCAGGTGGGCATGGCCTGCGCCTACGCGATGCTTATCCAGAACACCCTCGATGAGCTGGTGATCCACGACATCGACCGCGCCAAGCTGGAAGGGGAAGTGATGGATCTGGTGCATGGGATCCCCTTTGTCGAGCCGACGCGGATCTGGGCAGGGGAGCTGGCTGACTGCGCCGGGTCTGATGTGGTGATTTTAACGGCAGGGGCCAAGCAGCGGCCTGGAGAAAGCCGCTTGGATTTGGTCCACCGCAACGTCGAGATCTTCAAAAGCCTGATCCCGGCCCTGATGGAGCATTGCCCCAGCGCCATTTTCCTGGTGGTGAGCAACCCCGTTGACGTCATGACCTATGTTTCCCTGAAGTTAGCGGGGCTGCCGGCGGGGCAGGTGCTGGGGTCGGGAACGGTTTTGGATACGGCTCGCTTTCGCTATCTGTTGGCCCAGAGGCTGGGGGTGGATCCGCGCAGCCTGCACGCCTACATCATCGGCGAACATGGGGATAGCGAGGTGGCCGTCTGGAGCAAGGTGAACATCGCCGGCACGCCGATTGGCCAGCTCTCGCCGGAATGGGATCCCGCCCATTTGGGCGATATCTTCGAGCAGGTGCGCAATGCCGCCTATGAGATCATCCGCCGCAAAGGGGCCACCAGCTATGCCATTGGTCTGGGGGTGGCACAAATTGTCCAGGCCCTGGTACGGGATCAGCGGCGCGTTTTAACCGTGAGCAGCCTCACCCAGGGAGAATATGACCTGCCGGAGGTCTGCCTTAGTTTGCCGAGAGTGGTCGGTCGGCAAGGGGTGGAGCGCACGCTGGCCATGTCCCTCACCGAGAGCGAGCGGCAGCAACTGCACCGCTCTGCCCACATCTTGCGGCAAGTCATCGACAGCATCCGGTGGTAGAGCTGGGCTGCCGGATCCCGTTTGTTTTGGATCCACCGTTGGGTTCGCTACGGCTGTGGCTGACGGCAGGAGGTGGTCTGTGGAAGCGGACGTGCAGCGAGCACAGCAGGCCCAACTTGAGAAAGGCTCCTCTGTTCCCCCCTGGACAGGGATCCCGCTGCAGAAGGGTCTCGGCCAGCGACTGCGGCAACACGTCAACCCCCTGCAGGCTCAGTACCAACAACCCACCCCCCCACCCCACTGGGAACGGGTGTATCGGCGACTGGGGCAGCCCTTGCATTTGGATATCGGCTCAGGGAGCGGACGCTTTTTGCTGCGCATGGCCCAGGAGCAGCCCGACTGGAACTTTTTGGGGGTAGAGATTCGACAGCCGCTGGTGGAGCGGGCCAATGCTTGGCGGGACGAGCTGGGGCTGGATAACGTCCATTTTCTGTTTGCCAACATCAACGTCTCCCTGCGGCATCTGTTTGCGCCGGGAGATCTCAGCCGGGTCACCATCCAATTTCCGGATCCCTGGTTTAAAAAGCGCCATCACAAGCGGCGGATCGTCCAACCGCGACTGGTGGCGGATCTGGCCCTGCTGCTGCAACCGGGCAGCCCCGTCTTCCTGCAGTCGGACGTGCGGGAAGTGGCCGAGGAGATGGTCGATCGTTTCCTAGAGCATCCGCAGTTTTGGAATCCCTACCAGGGGCCCATCGATGACAACCCCTTCGGCATTCCCACCGAGCGGGAGTGGCAGTGCCTGCAGTTGGGTCTGCCCATCTACCGTTATTGGCTAGAGCGACGCTGACCCCTTTATCCGGCTGAAGCCAATAGAAGCTAGGATATAACCCGCTGGAGTTGCCTCGGTTGCTGCCATGTCTCCCTCTGAAGCCACGGCCTCTGTCGATCCCTTTTCCGCTTGGCTTTCTGTTCGCCGAGGGATCCTCAACCTGCTGAGCCTATTGGCCCTTTTGATTGTCGGGCTTTCGCTTTCCAGCAGTTGGTTTCAGCCGCCGCCGCAAACGCAGTTGGATCTGTTGCAAACCAATCTCGCCCTGCAGGCTGCCCGCACCCTCGACGATCCCCGCTATCAGGACCTGGCGCGGGCTCTGCTGGGGCAGAACGTTTTCGAGCTGGCCCACAATCGCTACCAGCAGGTGGCCGACAACTACGCCGAACGCCTGCAGCGCCTCAAACGGATGGCACGGCTGGAAAGGGCGACTTCCTCGGCAGGGGGCAAACCCGAATTGGCCAGGGTATCAGATGCGGTGGGGCCGGCCTCAACCCCAGAAGAAGTGGATCCCGTCCTCCTGGCTTCTGTCCAGGATCTGCAGGCGGAGCTGGACGCCCTGCGGCTGCGCCTGGGTCTGCTCTACGTCTACCAGGAGGATCTGGAGGCAGCCCAGCAGCAGTGGCAAGAGGTAGTCGATCCAGAACGTCCCTTGGAGCTGGAATCCGGCCAGAAGAGGGTGGCACAGGTTTTACAAGGGCTGTGGGGAACGCCACGGCGCATCTTGCCAGAGGCCGAGGTGCAAATCCGCAACCACCTGGACGGTTGGTTTGAGGCGGTGGCCCTGCAGCAGCTCTACCGGCTGCAACAGCGCAGCGACAGCCTCAATGCCCTCAACCAGCAGCAGGAAAAATTGGCCTTGGCAGCCCTGTTCCGGCTGGCGGTGGTGGGCGGGATCCCGCTGCTGGGGGCGCTGCTGGGGCTGGTGCTCTTGTTGGGCTGGCTGGGCTGGAGCTTCTGGCGCCAACGTCCTCTTGTGGGCCCGCCGTGGGAGGTGCCTTGGCCGGGGATCGGGGCGCAGGCGGTCCTGACCGGTTGGTTTTTGGGTTTCATTCTCCTCAATGCGCTGGTGCCTCGCCTTTACACGGTCGGGCTCGGCCTGGGGACGCAGCAGCTCAGCCCTTGGCATCAGGCGGTGGCCCTGTTTCTCACCTACAATGCGGGCGCTCTGCTGGGGGCGGCGCTGTTGTACCGGCTTCTTCGGCTCTATCCCGGTTGGCAGAAGGTGCTGCAGGTGCGGCTGTGGGGCCCTTGGATCCTCTGGGGCCTGGGCGGCTACTGGGCGGCCCTGCCTTTGGTGGTGCTGGCAGCGGCGCTGTCGCAGTTGCTGCTGCCCCAGGCAGGGGGCGGGAACCCCATCTTGCCTCTGCTGCTGGAGAGCCATGGCTGGGGGGCGCGCTTGGTGTTTTTGGCCGTGGTGTCTGTCTGTGCCCCTGTTTTTGAGGAGGTGCTGTTCCGGGGCTTTTGGCTGCCGACGCTGAGCCGCTACTTGCCGATGGGGGCTGCCATCTTGCTCAGCGCCTTCACCTTTGCCCTTGCCCACCTCAACCTTTCCGATCTGTTGCCTTTGACCATGCTGGGGGTGGTGCTGGGGGTGGTGTACAGCCACAGCCGCAACCTGCTGGCCCCCATCCTGTTGCACAGCCTCTGGAATACGGGATCCCTGGTCACGCTGCTGGTGTTGGGGGGCGCTTCCTGAGGGGAGTTTGGCCTACTTTTTCTTGCCGAAGAGGCGGCTCCAGAAGCCGCCGCTATCCTCTTTGCGCGGCGGTGGCACGATTTTCTGGGCCTGGGAGGTCTGACGGCTGGCCGAGGGAACGGGAACCGGCTGTTGGGTGGTGACCTGCTGCAGCCAGCGGCGCACCTCGGCCATCAACTCGGCGTTGGCCGGCTCGAGGCGGCTCGCCTGCAGGAAGTCGGCCTTGGCCATGCCAGCGTTGCCCTGCTTGAGGTGGGCGATACCTCGGTGCAGATAGTAACGGGCCACGTTGGGCTGGGCGCTGATGGCGAAGTTTAAATACTGGATGGCAACCCGGTACTGCTTGCGCTCGATCATGTCCAGCGCCTGCAGGAAACGGGTCTCAGCGGGGCTAAGTTGCGGGGTTGGGGGCGAAGGAGGGGCGGGCTGGACAGGGGGAGCGGTGGGTGGAGCAGCCGGGATCCCGCCCAAGGTGGTGCGGCTGGGGGAAGGGGTTGGGATCCCCGTCGGGGTGGTGGTTTTGGCAGCAGGGGCGGGGATCCCTTTGTAGCCGGCCTTGAGCAGCAGGTAGGCTAGGTTGAGCTCGCTCAACTGCTCGGTTTTCTCCAGCAGGGTGGCCATAGAGCTGTATTGCTCTTTGGCCAGCTTCTCCACCCGCCGGACATATTCTTCCTGCCAATCGGCGCGCTCGGCCAGGTCTTTGACAGCTTCTCCAGTGGGCCACAGATCGGGGGGTGGCGACTCCAGCAGGCGTTGAACGCGCAGCTTGAGCACAGTCTCATATTCTGACCGCTCTCGCTCCTTGGCCAGCACCTCGTTGGCCGGGCTGACCAGCTTGGCGAAGAGGACGTTGGCCCGCTCTGCCCCTTCCGGATCCCCGACAAAGCGATCCGGGTGCAGAGCCTTGGCCGCCTGCAGGTAGCCGCGTCGGATCCCTTTGGCATCGGCGGTGAGGGGCACGCCCAAGATGGCGAAATGGTCGGTCTCGTAGCGGGCTAGCCCTCGGGTGAGGCGGGGGACATCAGAGTTGGATCCCATAGTTGCCACTTCTCCAAGATGCGTTGCAAAGTTCCGTTTTCGGTCAGGACTGCGATCGCCCCATCCACGGCTTCCTTCAGGGAAGGATGCTGTGAGGATACCACGCCCACCAAAGGAATCGGGAACAGAGGCGGCCCCGCCAGGCGCAGCCGGGATCCCGCCTGGCGCAGGCTCAGGGCGGCAACGGGCTGATCGACGAGCACCGCATCCAACTGGCCAGCCTGGAGCTGGGCAAACAAGCGATCCGGGTTGCTGGTGGCAAAAAGACGAATGGCGTTGCCCCGCCTCTCGTTGTACGCCTCCAACAGAGCGGCTCCCGTACTGTTAACTACAATGCCCACTTTGCGGCCAAAGAGTTGCGACAGCGCCTCAATGGGAGCTTCCTCTGGCCCGGGATCCCGTACCACCAAGCGCTGCGGGCTGAGGTAGTAGGGTCGGGTGGCGAGAAACTGCTGCGGATCCAAGCCCAAAGCTTCCCGCGCCCCCCAGATGAGATCCACCTCATCCGCTTGCAAAGCCGCCAACTGCTCGCTCCAAGCCACATAGACGGGCTCCACTCGCACCTGCAGCGTCTGGGCAAGCGCCTCCAGGATATCCCACTCGAAGCCGGCGTAGGTTTGCCGCTCCAGGTCGGTGTAGAGGTAAGCCGGGCCCAGGCTGGGATCCAGGCCAACCCGGATGCGCCCCCGCGCCTGAATCTCGGCCCAACGGGAATCGGGAACCTGTGCTCGCTCGCTGGCAGGAGCGGGCAGGGTCGGCTTTGGGGCAGGCTGAGGGTAGGCCGGGATCCCCAAGAGCAGCGCCAGGCCAAACCCTGCCGCCCAACAACGACGCCGGAGTCTTTTCCCGACTAAGTTGCCTCCCTTGCTTTGCAAAAGCGCCATGACTTGCTGGCCTTTACGTAGACTTTGACTTTAGCTGCTGCGCTCTCCGAGCTGGCGATTCCGCCGCAGCGGGAAGGAAACCGGCAGGGGGCTGACCTGGGCCAGTTCTTCTTGGAGAGCAGCATGGAGCCAGCCGTTGCTGGCCAGCAGGCGGCCACTGTACACATCCACCGGGCTGCCATCGTAGGCGGTGACCTTGCCGCCCGCCTCTCGCACCAAGACAATCCCGGCGGCAATGTCCCAGGGGGAGAGGCCCCGCTCCCAATAGCCGTCCAACTGGCCGGTGGCCACGTAGGCCAAGTCCAGGGCAGCCGATCCACCTCGCCGCACTCCCTGGGTGAGGTGGGTGAAGTGGCAGAACTCGGCGTAGTTGTTGTCGGGGGTTTCGCGGCGGTCGTAGGCAAAGCCGGTAACTAAGAGGCTGTGGGAGAGTTCAGTTGTGGAAGAGACGCGGATGGGCTGGCGGTTGCGGGTGGCGCCCATCCCTTGTACGGCGCGAAAGAGATCCCCGCGAAAGATGTCGTAGATCACCCCCAGCACCGGCTCCCGCCCCTCCAGCAGACCAATAGAGACGGCAGCAAAGGGATAGCCATGGGCAAAGTTGGTGGTGCCATCGAGGGGATCGATCATCCAGGCGTAGGCGCCCTGCGGGGATCCCTGCTGGCCGGATTCTTCCGTCAAGATCACATCTTCGGGGAAGTGCCGCCTTAAGATTTTCAAGATAAGCTCCTCGGAAGCGCGATCCGCTGCTGTTACCAAGTCGCCCGGACGTTTCTCCTCAATGGCAAGGGTGCCCCCCACGTAACTGCGCAGCAAAGCCCCTGCCTCCAGGGCCGCCTCTGTGGCCACATCTAACCGACGCAACAGGGCCTCCGTCACACCCACACCTCAAGGCTACAAACCTGCTACCCAGAATAGCCCGCCCGCGGCCAAGGCTGTGGCTCCCAAGGGATCCCTTAAAACGGGAATAGCTCCGACCTGAACCCAAACCCAATTTTTCCAATTTTTTTTAGGAAAAGGGAGTATCTCCAAGGCTGCCTGTGGTGTATAGTAGTGTACATTAAGGCCTATGAGTTTTCCACTAGCCCGCCAACGCCGGGGGGATGTTGGGTGTCTCCTAGTTTCTGGGAACTCTAGGGTTCAGGGAGTTGGACTGGAAGAGCCAGGCTGCCGGGCAGGTAGTTGAGCGTCGAGGAGGAAACGCTGTTGCCCCAGAGCTACGACGATTTTTTTACCTCTACTACGGCAGTGGGCAGAGGCCATCTGTCCGGCAGTCAGGACTTCGATCTGCCGTTGGATCTGTTCGACCAAGTCCCGCAGCAGCCGGTGTCTCACCCGGAGTTCACCCTGTCCGTCTGCCATCCTGTGCGGCCCTGCAGCTACATCCTGCGGGAGAGCATTTACACGATCGGACGGGATCCCTCCAATGCCATCCAGATTGTCAACCGCTTCGTCTCCCGCCGCCACGCCTATTTGGTGCGAGTGCCCACCAAGTCCAATCGCACAGGATTTACGTATTGTCTAGTCGACGGCAACCGCAAGGGGCAGTCCAGCACCAATGGGGTGTTCGTCAACGGCACGCGGGTAGCTACCCACTACTTGAGGAGTGGCGATGTTATCTACTTTGGGCCGGAGATCCGCGCCTACTTCTTCGAGGTGGCCCGCATTCCCCCTCTGCCCAACCCTTTTGAGGTCAACCCTGACCTCGGCAAAGGATCCAACTTGGTTCCTGAGGAGATGAGAGGTGGCCGCAGCCCGTTGACAGATCCAAGGTTGCATCGCTAAAGTAGTCAAGCAGTGTAAATTGGGGCATCGCCAAGCGGTAAGGCAGCGGGTTTTGGTCCCGCCATTCGGTGGTTCGAATCCATCTGCCCCAGTCTTAAGCTGGGCTAGGTCTGCTTGAGACAGCAGAAGGCTTTTTTGGGCAGTTCCCCTTCGCTGATTCGGGAACTTCCCGCTAGGCGCAAGGGTACGCTTTTTGCATTGCTGGCGCGAAGACTTTGGCCAGCAGAGGGCCAATCCGTCAACCTAGCGCAGTCGGCTTAGGGGAGAGGGTGGACAATCGGCCTGGGAGGGAAAGGGAGCCGAATGAGCAGTGCTTGCCGATCCTTGATGGTCGTGGGGACTTCTTCCCACGTGGGCAAAACCCTTTTGGTAGCTGCCCTCTGTCGCCTTCTCAAAAAGGCGGGGAAGAAGGTTGCCCCTTTCAAGGCCCAGAACATGTCGCTGAATGCCTACGTCACCCCGGAGGGCCATGAGATTGCCTATGCGCAGGCTCTGCAGGCTTGGGCCGCCGGGATCCCGCCCGCGGTGGAGATGAACCCGATTTTGCTCAAGCCGCAGGGCAACCTGACTTCCCAGGTCGTCCTCAACGGCGTGGCAGTAGATACCTGTCGCGCCGGCGAGTACTACGAGCGCTGGTTTGCGCCGGCCTGGGAGGCGGTGAAAACGGCCCTGACCCGCTTGCAACAGCAGTACGAGTGGATTATCTGCGAGGGGGCAGGCAGCCCGGCGGAGGTAAACCTCAAACACCGGGATCTGGCCAACACGCGGGTGGCTTTGCATCTGGGATCTCCCACCTGGCTGGTGGCGGACATCGACCGGGGTGGGGCGCTGGCCCATGTGGTGGGCACCCTGCAGTTGCTGGAGCCGGCCGAGCGGGCCCTGATTCGCGGCATTGTTATCAACAAGTTTCGCGGCGCACGGGAGCTGCTGCAGCCCGGCCTGGATTGGCTGGAGAACTACACCGGGATCCCCGTGGTTGGAGTTCTGCCCTGGCTGGACTGGGCGCTGCCGCAGGAAGATTCGCTGGGCCTGGAGGCCGGCCCCCACCTCTGGGAAGTTCGCCGTCCCCGGCGGGGAGACCGGCTGGAGATTGCCGTGGTTCGCCTGCCCCAGGTGGCCAATTTCTCCGACTTCGACCCCTTGCTAGCAGAGCCCAGCGTCCATCTGCGCTGGGTTGTCCCTGGCCAGAGCCTGGGATCCCCCGATGTGGTCATCCTGCCCGGCAGCAAAACCACCCTCAAGGATCTGTTGGCATTGCAAAAGACCGGCCTGGCCGACCAACTGCGCCTCTATTCCGGCCACATCGTCGGCATCTGCGGCGGGCTGCAGATGTTGGGGCAAACCATCGCCGATCCCGCCGGCCTAGAGGGAGTTGCCGGCACCTACCCCGGGCTGGGCTTCCTGCCGCTGACTACTGTCTTGCAACCCACCAAGGTTACCCAGCAGGTGCAGACGCAAAGCCGCTGGCCCGCCCCCGCTCCCGTCCAGGGGTACGAAATCCATCAGGGATCCACCCAGGCCGATCCCGCTGGCTGCCTGCCGATCTTCGAGCAAGAAGGCCTGGGCTGGCGGGATCCCACAGGCCGGGTCTGGGGCAGCTATCTGCACGGCCTCTTCGACAACCACCGCTGGCGGCGCCACTGGCTAAACGAGCTGCGCCGCCAAAAAGGCTGGGATCCCTTGCCGGAGTTGGACGGCCACTATGCCCAGCAACGCGAAGAACTGCTGGATCGTCTGGCAGAGGCCTGGCGGCCTCATCTGGATTGGCATCAGCTCCTGGAATAGGCCGGGGCCATTGCCAAGGTCTGCAAGAGTAGCTGTATTCTAGACAGGAATTTCCTTCCCCCTGACCTATGCGGCTTCTGGTTACCGGCGGCGCGGGCTATATCGGCAGCCACACCTGTAAGGCCCTGGCAGCCCACGGCCACCTGCCAATTGCCTACGACAACCTGGTTTACGGCCACCCTTGGGCCGTTCGCTGGGGGCCTTTGGAAATCGGCGACATTGCCGACCGCCAGCGGCTGGATCAGGTCATTCGGCAGTATCGGCCCGAAGGGGTGATTCACTTTGCCGCCTATGCCTACGTGGGCGAGTCGGTCAAGGATCCGGGCAAATACTACCGCAACAACGTGGCCGGATCCCTGACCTTGCTGGAGGCCATCCGGGATCACGGGATCCCCTACCTTGTCTTCTCCAGCACCTGTGCCACCTACGGCGTGCCGGAGCAGATCCCGATCCCGGAAACCCACCCCCAGCGCCCCATCAACCCCTACGGCCAGAGCAAGCTGGTGGTGGAGCAGATGCTGCGGGACTTCCAGACCGCCCACGGGATCCGGTTTATCAGCCTGCGCTACTTCAACGCCGCCGGCGCCGATCCCGACGGAGAAATCGGCGAAGCCCACGACCCCGAAACCCACCTCATCCCCCTGGTGCTGGAAGTCGCCGCCGGCCAACGCCCCCACATCACTGTTTTTGGCGACGACTACGACACCCTCGATGGCACCTGTATCCGCGACTACATCCATGTCGCCGACCTGGCGCAGGCCCATGTGTTGGCCTTAGAAGCGCTGGCGTCTGGCCAGCCTGTGCAGGCAGCCTACAACCTGGGCAATGGCCAGGGCTTCTCTGTTCAGGAGGTGATCGCCACGGCAGCAGCGGTAACTGGAAGACAGATCCCGGTGCAAGTTGGAGCCCGTCGACCGGGGGATCCCCCCTGCTTGGTGGGCGATGCCACGGCCATCCAGCGGGATCTCAACTGGCAGCCCCGCTATGCCGACTTGGCCGAGATCCTGCAGACAGCTTGGCGCTGGCACCAAAGGCGGCCCTATTTTGCCAAGGCCACACCGCCGCTCCGGGGGGCTTGACCCAACTGGGATGGCGATCCGAGGATCCAGCGGTACGATCAGGGGAGGTCGACGCCTAGAGCTTGCTTCCGATGGAGGAAAAGACCGCCCCCGATACCCTGGCGGTTGTCATGACCACCGTGGGATCCGAAGCCGACGCCCATCGTTTGGCACACACTCTGGTGGCCGAGCGCTATGTGGCCTGTGCCCAGGTGCTGCCGCCGATCACCTCCTACTACCGCTGGCAGGGATCCCTGCAGAGGGAGGCCGAGTTTTTGCTGTTGCTCAAATTGCCCTCCACTGCTTATCCCCGCCTGGAACAGCGGCTGCGGCAGCTCCACCCCTACCAGGAGCCGGAGATCCTGGCTATCCCGGCCAGCCACGTGAGTGCAACCTATTTGGCTTGGGCGCGAGAGCAGGTAGGGTAAGGAAAAGCGGTACTCCCCTTAGACCATGATCGCCCTCTATCCTGGCAGCTTTGACCCGATCACCCTTGGGCACCTCGATATCATCGAGCGGGCCAGCCGCCTGTTTTCCAAGGTGATCGTCGCCGTCTTGAAAAACCCCAACAAGACCCCTCTGTTCAGCCCGGAGCAGCGGCAGGCTCAGATTAGCCTTTCTGTTGCCCACCTAAAAAACGTTGAGGTCGATACTTTTTCCGGCTTGACAGTGGCTTATGCCCGCCAACGGGGGGCAAAAGTTATCGTGCGCGGCTTGCGCGTCTTGTCCGACTTTGACGTGGAGCTGCAGATGGCCCACACCAACAAGCTGCTGGCCCCCGAGCTGGAAACCCTTTTCCTTGCCACCGCCAGCGAACACAGCTTCGTCAGCAGCAGCCTGGTCAAGGAGGTGGCCAAGCTGGGCGGCCCCATCGATCACCTGGTGCCCCCGCCGGTAGTTCAAGATCTGCGGGAGCGTTTTCCCTTAGCTGGATGAAGGGATCCCTGCCTGGGAAAACAGGGCCTTCAGCTCTTGCAACGTCTTTCTCACCTTGGCCTGGGCCACCTCCACCTCCGGCTGGTCGTAGGCTTTGGCGGCAAAGTCCAGTTGCTCCAAGCCGCGGCCCATCTCCTTGGCCAAGCGCAGCATCTCCCGCTTTTGCTGCTGGGGCAAGGTGTTTGCCAGGCTAGTTAGGGTCTTGCGGGTCAGGCCCATCGGCCCGTGAATGTAGGAGCGGATCTCGAGCCAGTCCTCGGCATCCACCAGGCTCTGCAGCTGCTCCACCTGTTGCTCCAGCTGCTGCAGCTCTCGGGGCAAGGCGGCAGCCGCCTGGACGGGAAGGGATCCCAGCCACAGACCCAATGTGAGGATGGCAATCAGCAGCAGATTGGGCCAACGACGCATCATCTTACACCTCCCATCCGCCTTCACAGGCTTGCTTTCTGGCCGTTACTTCCTTGGCCAGCCATAGGCAATCAATAGTGTACCTGGTAACTGCCCTCCAGGCCGCTGTGGGCAGAGGGGCAAATCGGTTAGCCTAGAGCTGTAAAAGAACGTAAAGAGCGCTCCCATGCAACGCATCATCCTCATGACCGGCAAAGGTGGGGTCGGCAAGACCTCGATGGCGGCAGCAACCGGCTGGCGTTGTGCCGAGCTCGGCCTGAAGACCCTGGTGTTGAGCACGGATCCGGCCCACTCCTTGGCCGACAGTTTCGACCAGCCCCTGGGCCACGAGCCGGTGGAGGTCAAGCCCAACCTCTGGGGAGCAGAGCTAGACGCCCTGCAGGAGCTGGAGCTGAACTGGGGATCCGTCAAGACCTACATCACGCAGGTGTTGCAGGCCCGCGGGCTGGATGGCGTGCAGGCCCAGGAGCTGGCGGTGCTGCCGGGGATGGACGAGATCTTCGCCCTGGTGCGGGTCAACCGCCACTACGACGAGGGCAAGTTTGATGTGCTGATTATCGACTCGGCTCCCACCGGTACGGCCTTGCGCCTTTTGAGCCTGCCCGATGTTTCCGGCTGGTACATGCGCAAGTTCTACAAACCTTTGCAGGGGTTGGCGCGGGTGCTGCGCCCCATTGCCGAGCCGATTGTAAAAGGGCTAACCGGGATCCCCCTGCCGGATGACCAGGTGCTGGATGCCCCCTACGAGTTCTACCAGAAGATCGAGCGGCTGGAGCGCATCCTCACCGACAACCGCATCACCTCGGTGCGCCTAGTCACCAACCCCGAAAAGATGGTGATCAAGGAGTCGCTGCGGGCCCATGCCTACCTCAGCCTCTACGGCGTCGCCACCGATTTGGTGATTGCCAACCGCATTTTGCCGGAAGGGGTGGTGGATCCCTACTTTGCCGCCTGGAAGGCCGCCCAGCAGAAATATCGCCAGGAGATCCACGAGAACTTTGCCCCCCTGCCGGTGGTGGAGATCCCGCTTTACCCAGAGGAGCTGGTGGGGTGGGACGCCCTGGCCCGCCTGAAAAAGGATCTCTGGGGGGATCGCAACCCGGCGGAGGTGTTCTACGCCGAGCAGACGATGAACGTGGCTAGCGACAACGGCCAGTACCGCCTGGATCTGTACTTGCCCGGGATCCCAAAAGAGCAGGTGGAGCTGAGCAAAACTGGCGACGAGCTCAACATCCGCATTGGCAACCACCGCCGCAACCTGGTGTTGCCCCAGACCCTGGCCGCCATGAAGCCGGCCCGTGCCAAGATGGAGGAAGATTACCTGCGCATCCATTTTGCCGCCTGAAGCCGCAGGGCAGTGTCCTGCTTGCCGTTTGCCAAAAAGTAGGCTTGTTGGAGTTGTTCCTGGTCGAGAGTGGGCATATTTGCAGGACGGGAGGAACTCTGGCTGGAAGAGAGCCCACGGAGGGGTGGGGAAGCGCCTTCATCTAGCTGTAGCCCTCTTCGGGCAAGGAGTTGGGCAGCAGCCTGGTTGGCCTCCATCGGTGGGGCCTATTCTCCAACCGCTTGCCCTACACCGTCTAGCTTGAGCCATGCTGATCATCAAGGTCACCTCCTTGGGAGGTTGCTCTTCTGGCCCAGCGAGGGCCCCTTTTTCGCTTCCTGAGGACTGTTGCGGGAGGTCATGATGCCCCATTCCATGAGCCGAGCAGAGACCCTAGCTCCCATCCATGTGGTGGGTGGGGGGCTGGCGGGGACAGAAGCCGCCTGGCAGATTGCCCAGTTGGGGGTGCCCGTCATCCTGTCGGAGATGCGCCCTGTGCGGCAGAGCCCGGCCCACCACACGGATCAACTGGGAGAGCTGGTGTGCAGCAATTCCTTCGGGGCCCTAGCCAGCGACCGGGCGGCAGGCCTGCTCAAGGAAGAGCTGCGCCAACTGGGATCCCTGGTCATCGCCACCGCCGATCGCCACGCCGTGCCGGCAGGGGGAGCCCTGGCCGTGGATCGGGCCCGCTTTAGCCAGGCCCTAACGGAAGCCATCGCCAACCATCCCCTCATCACCCTGCGCCGGGAGGAGGTGACCGGGATCCCGGAAGGGATAGCCGTCCTCTGCACGGGCCCGCTGACCAGCGAGCCCTTAGCTAAGGCGCTGCAAGCTTTTACGGGCCTGGAATACCTGAGCTTTTTTGACGCTTCCAGCCCCATTGTTACCGGGGATTCCCTCAACCGGGCGGTGGTGTTTCAGGCTTCCCGCTACGACAAGGGGGAAGCGGCCTACCTCAACTGCCCCATGACCGAGGCGGAGTACGAGCGCTTCTGGCAGGCGCTGGTGGAGGCCGAGCAGGTGCCCCTCAAAGACTTTGAAAAGGAGGAGCGCAAGTTTTTCGAGGGCTGCCTGCCCATTGAAGAAATGGCCCGCCGCGGCAAAGATACTCTCCGCTTTGGGCCCCTGAAGCCGGTGGGGCTGGTGGATCCCCGCACGGGATCGCGGCCCTATGCGGTGGTGCAGTTGCGCCAGGAGGACAAAGCGGGCAAGCTGTGGAACCTGGTGGGCTTTCAAACCAATTTGAAGTGGGGAGAACAGCAGCGGGTCTTTCGCCTCATCCCTGGCCTGGAGGCGGCGGAGTTTGTCCGCTTTGGCGTGATGCACCGCAACACCTTTTTGAATTCGCCGCAGCTTCTGTTGCCTACGTTGCAATTTCGCCGCCGGCCAACGCTGTTGGCTGCCGGCCAGTTGGTGGGCACCGAAGGCTACGCCTGTGCCGTGGCAGGAGGGTGGCTGGCCGGACAGAACGCCGCCCGCCTGGCCCTGGGGCTGCCTTTGATCACGCTGCCGCCGGAGACGATGATGGGATCCCTATTCCAGTTCATCAGCAGCGCCGATCCCAAGCACTTCCAGCCCATGCCGGCCAATTTTGGCCTCCTGCCGGAGCTGGAGGGGCAAAAAGTTCGCAGCAAACAAGAGCGCTACGCCCGCTACCGGGATCGCGCCTTGGCTGCTCTGGCGGCCACAGGCCTGGTGCGCCAGGCGCAAACTGCCTGAGTTCCCAACCCTGCAGGCGCAAACGGCCAGCTAGCCTGGAATAAAAGGAGGGATCCCGTGCCCATCCTGGTCGTCAACGCCGGCTCCAGCAGCCTCAAGTCCTCTCTCTTTGCAACCGTTGAGGGCAAGGTGGAGGCCACCCCCCTCTGGCAGGCGCAGGTGGACTTTGCCTACCAGTCCGGCCAAGTCTTGATTCAAACTCGGCGGCGGGGCGGCCCCTGGGAATCTTTTCCCCCCCTTGCCCCAGAAGCCGGCATTAGCGGTTTGGCTCCCCTCTTTCAAAGCCTCTGGCAGGGGGAGGGATCCCCGTTGGCCACAGCGGCTGAGATCAAGGCCATTGGCCACCGGGTGGTGCATGGGGGATCCCTCTATCGCCAGCCCACCTTGATTACGCCCGAGGTGGAACAGGCCATCGAGCAACTAAGCCCCCTGGCACCGGCTCACAATCCCCCTGCTCTTGAGGGCATTCGCCTCCTGCGCCAACTGTTGCCTGGGATCCCGCAGGTGGCTGTCTTCGACACCGCTTTTCACCAGCAGATGCCTGCGGCAGCCGCCCTCTATCCTCTTCCCTACGCCTGGGCCGAGCAAGGGATCCGCCGCTACGGCTTCCACGGCATCAACCACGAGCACTGCGCCCGCCGCGCCGCTGAGATCCTGGGCCGGCCCCTGGAAGAGCTGCAGCTCATCACCTGCCACCTGGGCAATGGCTGTTCTCTGGCGGCCATTCGCGGGGGCCACAGCGTCGACACCACCATGGGCTACACCCCCCTGGAGGGCCTGATGATGGGATCCCGCTCCGGCTCGGTGGATCCGGGGATCCTCATCCACCAGTTGCGCCGGGGCATGGACGTGGAGGAGCTGGATCGGATCTTGAACCGGGAATCGGGCTTGCAGGGCGTGTCCGGCCTCAGCAGCGACATGCGAGTGATCCTGGAAGCCATGCAGGCAGGCCATGCCCGCGCCGAGCTGGCCTTTAACCTCTTCATCCACCGCCTGCGCAGCCAGATTGGGGCCATGCTCATGAGCCTGGATCGGCTGGATGCTTTGGTCTTCTCCGGCGGCATCGGGGAAAACGCGGCGCCGGTACGGGCCGCAGCCTGTGCCAACCTAGGCTTTTTGGGGATCCAGATCGACCCAGTTCTCAACGCCGGATCCCCGCGCAACTGCGACATCAGCACCTCTGATGCTCCGGTGCGGGTGTTGGTCATCTCAGCCCAGGAAGACTGGGCCATTGCCAATGCCTGCCAAAAGCTCCTGCAAGAGGAATAGGCGAAGGAGCTCAGGCTGCTTCTAGCCAGGTTTTCTCCTTTCCAAGGACTGGCTCCGTCGAGACCCTCCCGCCACAATGGAGCCAAAGCCCTGGGCAGGGGAGGATAGGAGGAACCCTCCCTTTCTGCCAAGAGAAGACTTGCAACCCAGCTCATTTGAAGGTAACGGAAACCTATGCAGCCTGCCCAACTCCTGAACAGACGGATCCCCCTGCTGTGGCTCCTGGGCGTCGTTTTGGCGGGATGCGGGGAGACGACCAGCAGCAGCCCCCTGCCCCTGCCGACGCCCCTCCCTCCTCCTTCTCTCACCATCACCGATCTCTCGCCCCGCACCGTCCCCGTAGGGCAAACCCCCACCTTTGTCGTCTCCTTCCGCGTCGAGGCTCCTGCCGGGATCCGCGGATCCAACGCTTTCTTGGCTGCCGTCACCACTCCCCTGGGCAACTTTGTAACCCTAGGGGCTTTCGACGCTTCCCAATTGCCCGGCTGCTTCGTTGGAGCCACCGCCTGTACCGTAACAGGGCTTACCCTGCCCCAGAGCCGCTTTACCGTCACCCAGACGGGATCCCATCAACTCACCATCAGCGTTTTCGATCGCCAGGAGCGGCTGGGCAGCGGCAGCTTTACCTTCAACGGCGTGCTCTAGAGCTCAAAAGCGGAATCCAGCCTTGCTAAGCAAAACGCCACCGAGAATTTGCAAACGCAAGGGGCCTCCTCGTCGCCAGCGCAGACGTTGACAAGGCTTTGCTTCTCTGAGGAGAAAGCCATTTCCAGTAGCCATAGAACGGCTTGCTGCCTAATACCTGCACTTTCTTGGGAAAAAGGGTAAACTACCCGGCTCCAACCGCCCTCCACACCCCCCGTATACGGGGGGATGGACCTACATACCTGCACAGCCAAGTTGCTGGACAGCCCAAACCGTGCATGGATTTCGCGGTCGCTCAGAGACTGAAGCTGAAGAGCGTTGGTTATCTTCTCTGGCGTGTTTTGGTTGGCAGGCCTGGGCAAAGGCATCCAAAGTTGCATCCAGCTTTGTGGCTTGCGAGGCAGATACCTTGAGCTTGCAGAAGATAGTCAGGACTTGGGTCATGCTGGTTATATTAGGCGCTATCGCTCCCCACCGTATAGACGGTGGGGTGTCCCGCGCATTCAGATGAAGGCTGCTGGCCGGACAGGCGCTAGATTGGCTGATTAACCATGGATACTCGCCTAATCAACATCGGCTTTGGCAATATCGTCGCCGCCGGGCGCGTTATCGCCATTGTCAGTCCTGAGTCAGCTCCCATCAAACGCATCATTAGCGACGCCCGCGAAAGAGGCCAGTTGGTGGACGCGACCTACGGTCGCCGCACCCGCGCCGTAATCATCACCGATTCCGGGCACGTCATCCTCTCGGCCATTCAGCCGGAAACCGTTGCCAACCGCTTCCTTACTGCCAAAGTCGGTGCGCCGGAGGAACCTGAGTAAGGGCCTCACAAGCAGCCTGCGAGGCCGAGAGTGAGATATCCTAAAACAAACCAAACCAGCCAACTGTCCAGCCGTCCTTTGTCGCTCTCCGCCTATGGCAGTTTCTTCCACTACGCTCTCCTCGCCAACTCCCCCTGAGTGCCTGCAGCAACAGGAAGCCCCTCGGCCTCCTGCCACTCGCGGTCGCCTGGTGGTTTTGACAGGGCCCAGTGGGGTGGGCAAAGGCACTCTGGTCAGCCAATTGCGCCAGCGCCACCCTGAGCTGTACTTTTCTGTCTCGGTAACCACCCGCCCCCCCCGCCCTGGGGAACAGGAAGGCGTCAACTACTACTTCCGCACTCGCGAGGAGTTCCTCAACCTGATTGAAGCCGATGAGTTGTTGGAATGGGCCCAGTACGCAGGTAACTTTTACGGCACTCCCCGCGAGATCGTGTTCCAAAAACTCAGCCAGGGTCAGGATGTGCTTCTGGAAATTGAACTGGCCGGGGCCCGCCAGGTGAGACAACAGTGTCCCGATGCCATTCGCATCTTCCTGTCTCCTCCCTCGCTAGAAGAGCTCGAACGCCGCATTCGCGAACGCGGACAAGACTCTGAAGCCAGCATCCAACGCCGTCTGCAACAGGCTCGCAAAGAATTGGATGCCAAAGACGAATTCGACTACGTGATCGTCAACGACAATCTAGAGCAGGCTCTACAGGAGCTGGAAGCCTTGCTTTATCCTCCCTCTCCAGGGAAGGGGCAATCCTAGGAGCTCTGCGACTCTACG
Source organism: Synechococcus sp. RC10A2 (assembly GCF_047502605.1). Taxonomy (NCBI): domain Bacteria; kingdom Bacillati; phylum Cyanobacteriota; class Cyanophyceae; order Synechococcales; family Synechococcaceae; genus Synechococcus; species Synechococcus sp. RC10A2. The sequence continues at coordinate 224 of NZ_JANSHP010000101.1, read as the reverse complement.
CGCTTTTTTCCGAGAGCTCGCGTCTTTTTCTTAACTAAAAAACGGCGACACAAGCCTCGGCATCCACGCCAAGTGCTTTTTGACACTCCCCCGACTCAAGTCGGGGAATTCTCACGCAGTCCACAACCGGAATCGCGAAGGCGCTGTCAAGACGCCCCTACACACAAAGGGATAGCTTGGTAGCCCCGCACTTGAGTGCAGGGCGGAAAAGCCCGCTAGCCACT
>NZ_JANSHP010000100.1:0-3063 GCF_047502605.1 Synechococcus sp. RC10A2 | reverse complement strand
GCGATGCTGGGCAAAGTTCTGCTTTGTTCAGCGTTGCATAAGTCTTTCGGAGCGGACTTCCTCGGCAAGAAAGGATTCTGTCCCGCAGTCGAGGCCATCAAAGGCCAGAGCCATTGCTTGCGGATCCAGATCGCGCATACGGGCTCCCCCATGGAAATGCTCGGGATCCCATCTAGAATAGGCGACGACAGGGCGAGAGAGGAGGCGAGCTGCGGTGACCTTCGCCCAGTGGCTGGGGCTGGCAGCATTGCTGGGTTTGCTGGTTCTGCTCTGGCAGATCCGGCAGATCCTGCTGTTGGTGTTTGCGGCCATCGTCTTGGCAGTAGCTTTGGATACCTTAGCCCAGATCCCGCAGCGCTACGGCTTTCGCCGCGGCCCCTCGCTCCTCATCACCGGTTTGACGGTTCTGGTGGGGGCGATTCTGGTGGGGCTGATCGTGGTGCCTCCCTTGGCGGATCAGTTGCGGCGGCTGTTTACCGATGGGGTGCCCGCCGGGATCGTGCAGGCGCAGCGGCTGTTCGAGAGCCTCATCCTCTCGTTGCCGACGGATATCGAGCTGCCGACGCTGCGGGAGTTGGCCAATAGCTTGGTGCCCCAGGCCACCGAGTTGGTGCGCCAGGTGCGCGACTTTTTCTCCGAGTCCTTCACCGCCTTTTTCGCCACCCTGCTCAATCTGTTGTTTGTGATCATCCTCACCATCCTGTTGTTGGTGGATCCCCAGGCTTATAGCCGCGCCTTTGTCTCGGTTTTCCCGGCCTTCTACCGCCCCCGCGTCCGCTACATCCTCAAGCGCTGCGAGCTGGCGCTGCGAGGGTGGCTGGTGGGGATCCTGTTCACCAGCAGCTTGGTGATGCTGCTAAGCGGCATTGGCCTCTGGATTTTAGGTGTGCCCCTGAGCCTGGCCAACGCGGTGCTGGCGGGACTGTTTAATTTCATCCCCAACATCGGCCCCACCCTGAGCGTGGTTGCCCCCATGCTGGTGGCCCTCACCGACGCCCCCTGGAAGTCCCTAGCAGTGCTAGGGCTGTACATCTTCATCCAGCAGCTTGAAAGCAGCGTCTTTACCCCGCTTGTCATGTCGCGCCAGGTGTCGCTTTTGCCCGCCTTGACGCTGATAGCTCAAATCACCTCGGCCTTTTTCTTCGGGGTGCTGGGCCTATTCTTGGCCGTGCCCTTGGCGGCCATCCTGCAGGTGTGGATCCAGGAGGTGCTGATTCGAGATGTGCTGGATCCCTGGCAGGGATCCCGGGCCCGCCCCTTGCCCCTGGCCAAGGGAGATGGGATCCCGGCTTCCCAGGAGAAGCGGAAGCCTCTGCAGCCGGAGAACGAGAACGCCATCCTGCTGCCGTGAGGGTAGAGAAGTTACGGGAGCCGCGGGAAACGTAATCCTCCTTCACATTTCTTCCACAACTGCAGAGACGCTTCTATAGTGAGGATCCCGTCTCCATCCGTCAAAGGATCGGAACCGCCATGTCCCACTTCACCACCTTGCAAGTGCAAATCAAGGATGCCGACCTGCTGGAAGAGACCCTGAAGGAATTGGGCTACACCGTGGAGCGGAACGCCAGCCTGCGCGGCTACCTCTGGAACCGCACCCGCGCCGATCTGGTGATCCGGCAAAAGAACGGCTTCGACATCGGCTTTCGCCGCAACGGGGATCACTATGAGCTTGTGGTGGATCTGTGGGGGGCGGGCATCGATCCCCAGACCTTTCTGGAGCCGATTTTGCAGCGCTACGCCCACAAGAGCTTGCTGCGCTCTGCCCGGCAACAGGGCTTCGCCATCGAGGCGGAGGAGCATCTAGAGGATGGCACCATCCGCGTAGTGGTGGGGCGCTGGGTGTAGCCGGGCCCATTGGCATCCGCTCATGCTCAGCAACTCCCGACCCTTGGTGGGCACAGGTGAGGGATCCCGGCCCCGCCCTTGGGATCTGGTGTTGGGAGGACGAGCCGCAGCCGGCGGTGCCCCGGCCCACGCCTTAGTTTTGGGGGGGCTTGAGGGGGCGCGGCGACGGCTCACCCAGGGCGACGAGGCGGTGCGTCTGGCCACCTTGCCCCAGCTGCTGCAGTACGGGCCGGCAGGCCTGGCCGAACTGATCGAAGCACTTGCTGGCAACACCTCCTGGGCGGTGCGCCTAGAGGCCTGGCGGCTGCTCTCCCAGCTCGAGCAGCCGGAGGCAGAGGAAGCCTGTCGAACCTACAGCCCCTTTCGCCCGGTGGGGGGTGCCCAGGGGGTCATCGTGGCCTATCGGCGCGGGGAGCGGAACTTTGCCTACGCCGACTTGGAGGGAGTGGATCTGCAAGAGGCGCGGCTGGGGGGTGCCAACTTCTACGAAGCTAATTTGAGAAAGGCCAACCTGGGTCTTTGCAACTTCAACGGCGCCCACCTGCGCCAAGCGGATCTGCGCCAAGCCAATTTGCAAGGGGCCAAGCTCAGTGGCGCCCTCCTAGAAGGAGCGGATCTGCGGGGAGCCGACCTGAGGGGGGTAAAAGTCAGTGGCACCAGCCTGCGCGGATCTCAGCTTTCAGACGCCACCCACTTGGAGGAGCGGCTGCGCCACATCTGGCAGTTGCAAAACTGGGGGGGAGAGGGGCAGGATCTGGCCGGCCAAGACCTCAGCAAAGCTGACCTGCGGGGGCTGGTGCTGCGGCAAATTTGTCTAAGGGGAGCCAACCTCAAGCGGGCGGATCTGCGCGGATCCAACCTGGAGGAAGCGGATCTGCGGGGGGCCGATTTGCAGCGGACAGATCTCCGGGGGGCCAACTTGCAGAATGCCGACCTAGAGGGGGCCGATCTCCGCGGCGCCGAGCTGCGCCAGGCCCAGTTGCAGGGAGCTAACTTGCGCCGCGCCGACCTCAGCGGGGCTAATTTGGAGCAAGCCAACCTAGAAGGCGCCCAGATCGAGGGCCTCAAGCATAGCGGCGCCCGGATTGCCGGCCTGATCTTCCCCGACGGCACCCCCCTCAAGCCCTGGTGGTGGTAGGCTGACCACCGCTGCCAAATCCAAAGGAATCCCAAGATCCCCAAGCCCCCCCCCCCACCAAGACAAACAAGAGAGTAGAG